>NZ_JBEYVJ010000263.1:0-10364 GCF_040643935.1 Kitasatospora sp. NPDC047058
CCGCCGGCCTCAACCCGCCCGAACGACCCCCGACCTGCTCGCCCGGCCGGCGTGCAGCCGCCCCGCCGTCCCCGTGGGGTTCACGGTGACGGCGGGGCGGCGAGGCGGGCGGCTACGCGGCGCCGAAGGCGACCAGGTGGCCGTCGCGGGTGCCGATGTAGACGCGGCCGCCGTCGGTGGCCGGGACCACGAACTTGGCGGCGGTGCCGATCGGGAAGGAACGGCGCAGGTGCATGGTGCCGTTGACCGGGACGGCGTCGTAGACGCGGAGTTCGCCGCCGACGCCGCCGGGGCCGGAGCCGGACCAGACGGCCCAGACCAGTGCCGAGCCGCCCGCCGTCCCGTTGGAGGTGACGACGGGGGAGCCGGAGCCGTAGCCGAAGCCCTCGTTGCTGGTGCCCACGCTGCTCAGGGTCGGGACGCCGGCGGCGTTCACCGAGAACTTCAGCGCCCGCAGCGGGGAGCGGCCGTTGCCGGTGTCGGTGGACACGGTGTACACGTACCCGCCGCCACCGCCCCAGACGGCGGGGTGGCCCCAGACGCCCTCGAACGGCCCGGCCATGCTCACCGGGTTGTCGGTGCCGTTGGGGCCCTGGCCCATGCCGCCGAGGTTGTCGCGGTCGAGCAGGAAGACCCGGCCGTCCTTGCCGACCTGGACCAGCAGGCGCGGGTGCGCGGTGGTGCCGAAGCCGTTGGGCAGGGCGACCGGGCCGCCCGAGCCGAGGTCGGTGTCGTTGGTGTCCAGGGTGCGGTTGTTGGTCGGGCTGAAGAAGTCCCGGGCCGAGAGGCTGCCGTCGCTGTTGACGCCGAGGCGCACCACCGACTCGCCGAGGTGGCCCGGCGGGCGGTTGCCGGGGCCCTGGCCGGGTGAGGCGCCGGTGCCGGCCCCGTTGCCGGTGCTGACGAAGATCCGGCCGGAGCCGTCGGAGACCAGGCCGCCGCCGGCCTGCCAGATGCCGGCCTCCTGGCTGTCGGAGCCGGACTCGGTGGACCACAGGGTGAGCGCGCGGGTGGCGACGTTCACGCCGGCCACGTAGCCGACGTAGGGGCCGGAGTCGCAGTAGGAGGCGAAGCCCGCGTACACGGCGCCGTTGAGCAGCAGCAGGCCGGGGCGCTGCGCGGCGGTGAAGGGGTTGAACGGGTGGCCGGGGCTGTTGGTCGGCGTGCCCTGGAGGGTGACCGGCCAGCCGGTCCGCTCGGCGCCGGTGGAGGCGCTCATGGCGTGGACGTACCAGTGCGGGTGCTGGACGTCCGGCCCGTCGTTGACCTTGCTGGTGAGGTAGACGGTGTTGGACGAGGCGTCGTACACCGGGGTGGAGGTGATCCCGGTGTTCGCGGCGGGGTCGTTGCAGGTGACGGAGGAGGTGGGCCAGGCCGGTCCGAGCTGGCGGGTCCAGTTGGTCTTCCCGGTGACGGCGTCGATGCCGTAGACGTAGTTGTTCTCGGTGGCGACGACCACGTTCGTGCCGGTGACCAGCGGCTGGGCGAGGACCGCGCCGTTCACCGGGGTGGACCAGCGGCGCCCGAAGTTCGCGGAGGAGACCTGGGACGGGGACAGGTTCGGTTCGTTGGAGTCCCACCCGGTGCGCTTGTTGTTCACCGAGACGGTGGACTCGACGGCCTGGGCCGGGGCGGCGAAGCCGAGCAGCAGCAGGCCGGCCGCCGCGGCCGCCCCGGCTCTGAGCCGCAGCCGCCCGCGTCCGCTTCGTGCTGCCCCTGGTCGGTGCGTGGGTGAGGTGAGTCGCGCCATGTGGTCCGCCCTGGTCTCCGGTTGCGTGGACGCTGAGGTCCCGGCCGAGGCCATTGTGGTGACCGGGCGTCAGGTCGGGGGCCGGTCGGGGAGGGCACGACGGGCGGATTCATTCCGGGGGAGCAACCGTGCGCCCGGCCGGTGACGGTGGGAGGCGTCGGGCGGGGGAGGGGCCGTCGTTCAAGAGGTGAAGCGGTCTGCGGCTGTGCGGAGTTCATCGCTTCACCTCTTGACCACTGCCTCCCGGGGCGGGACAGTGGTCGGGCCGCAATGAGAGCGCTCTCAGGTCGGCCTCGGGCCTCCCGCACGTCCGCCCCCACGTCCGTCCACCCCGGAGGTGCACCACCGTGTCCAGTCCCAGTCCATCGAGTACCGCCGTGACCGGTACCGCCCCGCCCAGCACCGCCCCGCCCGGTACCGCCACCCGCCGCCACCGGCGCCCGCGCCGGGCGCTGGCCACCGTCCTGACGGCCGCCGGCGCGGCCGCCGCACTCTGCGCCGCCCTGCTCGGCCCCACCGCGACGGCCGCAGTCCCGCCCGCCCCCGCCGGCTGGACCACCGTCTGGACCGACGACTTCGGCGGCGCCGCCAACACCCTGCCGTCCGCCGCCGACTGGCTCGTCGACACCGGCACCGGCTACCCGGGCGGCGCCGTCAACTGGGGCACCGGGGAGGTCCAGAGCTACACCGCCGACACCGCCAACCTGCGCCAGGACGGCGCCGGGAACCTGCGCATCACCCCGATCCGGGACGCGAACGGCCACTGGACCTCGGGTCGGATCGAGACCCGGCGCACCGACTTCGAACCGCCGGCCGGCGGCAAGCTCCGGATCGAGTCCCGGATCCAGATGCCGAACGTGACCGGTGCGGCCGCCGCCGGCTACTGGCCCGCCTTCTGGACGCTGGGCGCGCCGTACCGGGACAACTACTGGAACTGGCCGTCCATCGGCGAGTTCGACCTGATGGAGAACGTGAACGGCGTCAACCAGGTCTGGGGCACGCTGCACTGCGGCGCCAACCCGGGCGGCCCGTGCAACGAGACCTCCGGGCTCGGCGCCGTGCACGCCTGCCCCGGCTCCGCGTGCCAGGGCAACTTCCACACCTACGCGCTGGAGTGGGACCGCAGCGTCAGCCCGCAGCAACTGCGCTGGTACGTCGACGGCGTGCAGTACCACTCCGTCACCTCGGCGCAGATGGACGCCGCCACCTGGAACGCGGCCACCGGGCACGGGCACTTCATCCTGCTGAACGTGGCGATGGGCGGGGCCTTCCCCGACCCGGTCGCGGGGTACCCGACGCCCACCGCCGCGACCGCCTCCGGCGTGCCGATGCTGGTCGACTACGTCGCGGTCTACAGCTCCGGCGGCGGGACGACGCAGCCGCCCACCACACCGCCGCCGACCACCCAGCCGCCCACCACGCCGCCGCCCGGCGGCAGCGCGTACGCCACCATCCAGGCCGAGGCCTACAGCGCGCAGTCGGGGACGGCGGTGGAGAACACCGGTGACACCGGCGGCGGCCGGAACCTCGCCGCGCTGGCCAACGGCGACTGGGCGCTCTACCGGGGCCTGGACTTCGGCGGCACCCCGGCCCGGCAGTTCAAGGCCCGGGTGGCCTCGGGTGCGGCCGGCGGGGTGAGCGGGCTGGTGGAGGTCCGGCTGGACAGCCCGACCAGCGCCCCGGTCGGCTCGTTCGCCATCGCCAACACCGGCGGCTGGCAGAGCTGGACCACGGTGCCCGCCAACATCAGCGCGGTCACCGGCCGGCACGACGTCTACCTGACCTTCACCAGCGGTCAGCCGGCCGACTTCGTCAACGTCAACTGGTTCACCTTCAGCGCCACCTGACGCGGCCGGCCGCGAGGCGGCGGCGGACGTGCCTGCCCGCCGCCGCTCCGGCCTGCGCCGCGGCGGGTGCGTCCGCACGCCAGGGAGTGGGAGCGCTCTCAGCGTTGCCCCGGCGACCCGCTAGGCTCTGGGGGCGAAGCGTCGAAGCAACGAAGCGACGAAGCCTCGACGCCGCCGAGCGACGAAGCTTCGACGCCACCACGACGTCGAAGCGTCGAAGCGCCCCCGCGAGAGGAGCCCACGGTGCCGGAGCAGCCGCCGCGCCCCACGGTCGAGGCCGACCCGGCCGGGTCGCGTCCGACGCTGGAGTCGGTCGCCGAGCGGGCCGGGGTCTCCCGGGCCACGGCCTCGCGGGTGGTGAACGGCGGCGCAGGGGTCCGCGAGGCGCTGCGGCGGAAGGTCGAGAAGGCGGTCGAGGAGCTCGGCTACGTCCCCAACCTGGCTGCCCGCACACTGGTGACCCGGCGCAACCACGCCGTCGCCGTGGTGGTGGCCGAGCCCGGCAGCCGGCTCTTCTCCGACCCGTTCTTCGCCCAGCACCTGCGCGGCATCGGCCGCGAACTGTCCGCCGCGGACAACCAGATGGTGCTGATGATGGTCGAGGACCAGCACGACTACGAGCGGGTGGGCCGCTACCTGGCCGGCGGCCACGTGGACGGCGCCCTGCTGTTCTCGCTGCACCAGCCGGACCCGCTGCCGGAGATGGCCCGCCGGTCCGGCCTGCCCTTCGTGGTGGGCGGACGGCCGGGCTGGCCGGGCGCGGAGTCCGACCGCGACCTGGTGTACGTGGACAGCGACAACCGCGGCGGCGCCCGCCTCGCCGTGGGGCACCTGCGGGCGCTCGGGCGCACGGCCATCGCCACCATCACCGGGCCGCTCGACCAGACCTCCGCGCTCGACCGCCTGGACGGCTACCGGGACGTGCTGCCGGACGGCGACCCCGCGCTGGTCGCCGAAGGCGACTTCACCCCGGACGGCGGCGGCCGCGCGATGGCCGAACTGCTCGCCCGCCGGCCCGGCCTGGACGCGGTCTTCGCCGCCTCCGACGCGATGGCCTCCGGGGCGCTGCGCGTGCTGCGCGACGCCGGGCGGCGCGTGCCGGAGGACGTCGCCGTGGTCGGCTTCGACGACGTGGAGTCGATCGCGGCCTGGACCGAGCCGCCGCTCACCACGGTGCGCCAGGACATCGAGGAGATGGGCCGGCTGATGGCCCGCCTGCTGCTGCTGCGCCGCCTCGCCGAGGCGGGAGCCGGCGCACCCGGCGGGACGGCCGCGAGCACGCCTGCCGACCCGTTCGCGCCCGGACCGTTCGCATCGGGACCGGGCCGGCGGACGGGCGGTCCCACCTCGGTGATCACCCCGACCCGGCTGGTCCGGCGCGCCTCGGCCTGAGCTCCGCCTTCACCCGCCTTCACTCCCTGAACGGCTGACCGCCCGTAAGTCGAGATTACGTTCAGGTTTCGACCCCTTGACCGCCCCGCCCGGGCGCGGCACGCTCCTCTCAGCGTTCTGAGAGCGCTCTCAGAGAGCGCTCTCACCACTTACCGGCTCTCACACCACCCTCAGCGTCACGGCACCGCACGCACCGCACCTCACCCTCGCCACGAAGCCCACCCGCCCCGCCAGGGAGACCTCATGCGCCGCTCCGCCGCCGTCCTCGGCAGCACCGCCCTCGCCGCCACCCTCCTGCTCACCGCCTGCGGCGGTTCCGCCGGCTCGTCCGGCGCCGCCGCCGACGGCAAGGTGACCATCACCATCGACCTCTTCGGCACCTTCGGCTACAAGGAGAGCGGCCTCTACGAGGAGTACACGAAGCTCCACCCGAACATCACCGTCAAGCAGACCGACACCCAGGACGAGGGCCAGTACTGGCAGGCCCTGCAGACCAAGCTCGCGGGCGGCGGCGGGCTCGCCGACATCCAGGGCCTGGAGGTCGGCCGGGTGGCGAGCGTGCTGCAGAAGCAGGCGGACAAGTTCACCGACCTCAAGACCCTCGGCCTCGGCGCGGTCAACGACGAGCTGGTCCCCTGGAAGGGCGCCGCCGCCAAGACCGCCGACGGCCGGATCCTCGGCGCCGGGACCGACATCGGACCGGAGGCGATCTGCTTCCGCACCGACCTCTTCAAGGCCGCCGGCCTGCCCACCGACCGCACCGAACTGGCCGCCCGCTGGTCGACCTGGCAGGGCTACCTCGACCTCGGCCGCCAGTACGTCGCCAAGGCGACGCCCGGCAACGTCTGGACCGACAGCGCGGCCGGGATGTTCACCGCCGAGGTCGGCCAGCAGCAGGTCCGCTACGCCGACGAGAGCGGCAAGCCGGTCCACGAGAGCAGCCCGGCGGTCAAGACGGCCTGGGCCGACGCCGGCCGGCTGGTCGCGGACGGCCTCTCCGCCAAGCTGCCGCAGTGGACCCCGGAGTGGAACAAGGCCTTCAGCACCGGCAAGTTCGCCACCCTCAGCTGCCCCGCCTGGATGCTCGGCTACATCAAGGGCCAGGCGGGCACGGCGGGTGCCGGCACCTGGGACGTCGCCCCCGGCCCCGGCCGGACCGGCAACTGGGGCGGCTCCTACCTGACCGTGCCCAGGACCGCCAAGCACCCCAAGGAGGCCGCCGAGCTGATCAGGTGGCTCACGGCCAAGGAGCAGCAGACCACCCTGTTCACCAAGCAGGGCTCGTTCCCGTCCTCGACCGGCGCACAGGCCGCCATCAAGGACGTCACGGACCCGTACTTCAGCAACGCGCCGATCGGGCAGATCTTCAGCGAGTCCGCGGCCGCCATGCCGGCGCAGGTCCTCGGGGTGGACGACGGGGTGATCGGCAAGGCCTTCACCGACGCCCTCGGCGAGGTCGAGCGGACCGGCACCGCGCCCGACACCGCGTGGAAGCACGCGCTGGACAACATCCGCAAGGCCAACGGCAGCTGACGGCCGGCAGGAACCGACGCCCATGGCTCTCACCTCCTCCGCCCGGCTGCCCGCGGCCGGCCCCGCACCGGCCCGCACCCGCCGCGCCGGGCGGCTCGCCCCCTACGGCTTCCTGACCCCGTTCTTCGTCCTCTTCGCGGCCTTCGGGCTCTTCCCGCTGCTCTACACGGCCTACGTGTCGCTCCACCGCGTCGAGTTGCAGACCACCGACCGGATGGACTGGTTCGGCCTGCAGAACTACACCCGGCTGCTGGCCGACCCGTTCTTCTGGAACGCGCTGCGCAACACCTTCACCATCGGCGTGCTCTCCACCGTCCCGCAGCTGCTGACGGCCCTCGGCCTGGCCCACCTGCTCAACTACCGGCTGCGCGGCCGCACCTTCTTCCGGGTGGCGATGCTGCTGCCGTACGCGACCTCCGTGGCCGCCGCCACCCTGGTCTTCGCCCAGCTCTTCGGGCGTGACTACGGCCTGGTCAACTGGGTGCTGGGCGAGCTGGGCCTCGGCCCGGTGGACTGGCAGGCCGGCACCTGGTCCTCGCAGCTCGGCGTCTCGGCCGTCGTCACCTGGCGGTGGACCGGCTACAACGCGCTGATCTACCTGGCCGGCATGCAGGCCATCCCCGGCGAGCTGTACGAGTCGACGGCCGTGGACGGCGCCTCCAAGTGGCAGCAGTTCCGCCACGTCACGATCCCCGGCCTGCGTCCGACGATCGTCTTCACCGTCGTGGTCTCCACCATCGGCGCCACCCAGCTGTTCGGCGAGCCGCTGCTCTACGAGGGCAACGCCGGCGGGGGGATCTCCCACCAGTACCAGACCCTCGGCCTCTACCTCTACGAGCAGGGCTGGACCTTCTTCCACCTGGGCCGCGCGGCCGCCGTCGCCTGGGTGATGTTCCTGCTGATCGTCGTCCTCGCCCTGCTGAACGCGGCGATCGCCGCCCGGCGCAACCGTACGGACCGGTGACCCGTGACCCGTCTTCGACCCGCCCCTCACCCGGCGCCGCCCGCCGGCCCGGCTGGCACTTCGCCACCCGTGCGCCGGGCCGGCCGCTCGGAGCCGAAGGGCAGCCGCGCCCTCCGTTCCCCGCTGCACGGCGGCCCGCTCGCCTACGCCGTGCTCATCGCCGCCACTGTGGTGTTCGCCTTCCCGTTCTACTGGACGCTGGTGGCCGCCAGCCGCTCCAATGCCGAACTCAGCTCCACCACACCGGCGTTGACCCCGGGGCCGAACCTGCTGCACAACCTCGGTGAGGCGCTGGAACAGGCCGAGATCGGCCGGGCGCTGCTGAACTCGCTGCTCGTCTCGGCCACCGTCACCGCCGGGGTGGTGCTCTCCTCGACACTGGCCGGCTTCGCCTTCGCCAAGCTGCGCTTCCGCGGCCGCGGCCTGCTGCTGGCGGTCACCGTCGCCACCATGATGATCCCGCCCCAGCTCGGCGTGATCCCGCTGTTCATGCTGATCGTCCGGCTCGACCTGCAGAACACGCTGCCCTCGGTGATCCTGCCCTCGCTGGTCTCCGCGTTCGGGGTGTTCTTCATGCGGCAGTACCTGGTGCAGGCGCTGCCGGACGAACTGGTCGAGGCCGGCCGCGTCGACGGGGCCTCGCTGCTGCGGATCTTCCGGTCGATCGTGCTGCCGGTGGCCCGGCCCGGCATGGCCGTGCTGGGCATGCTGACCTTCATGGCCACCTGGAACGACTTCTTCTGGCCGGTCGTCGCCCTCAGCTCGCAGAACCCCACCGTGCAGGTCGCGTTGAAGTCGCTCGGCCAGGGCTACGTACCCGACCAGTCGGTCGTGATGGCGGGCGCCCTGCTGGGTACGCTCCCCGTCCTGCTCGTGTTCGGCGTGCTCGGCCGCCAGATCGTCGGCGGCATCATGCAGGGCGCCGTCAAGGGCTGAGTACTGCAGCTCAGTGTCCCGTCCCGGCCGAGCATCCCGCCATCCGTCAACTCCCACCCAGGAGGGCTCCATGACCGAGCACACCCCGCCCCTCGTGTTCCCCGCCGACTTCGTCTGGGGCACCGCCACCGCCGCCTACCAGATCGAGGGCGCGGCCACCGAGGACGGCCGCACCCCGTCCATCTGGGACACCTTCAGCCGGACGCCCGGAAAGGTGCGCAACGGCGACACCGGCGACGTCGCCACCGACCACTACCACCGCTACCCGGACGACATCGCGCTGATGGCCGAACTCGGGCTGCCCGCCTACCGGTTCTCGCTCGCCTGGCCGCGCATCCGGCCCGGCGGCTCCGGTCCGGCCAACAAGGCCGGCCTCGACTTCTACGACCGGCTGGTCGACGAGCTGCTCGCCCACGGCATCGCGCCGGTCGCGACGCTCTACCACTGGGACCTCCCCCAGGAGTTGGAGGACGACGGCGGCTGGACGGACCGGGCCACCGCCGACCGCTTCGCCGAGTACGCCGCGCTGGCCGCCGGCCGCCTGGGTGACCGCGTCGCCACCTGGACGACGCTCAACGAGCCCTGGTGCAGCGCCTTCCTCGGCTACGGCAGCGGTGTCCACGCCCCCGGCCGCTCCGACCCGGCCGCCGCCCTCACCGCCCACCACCACCTGCTGCTCGCACACGGCCTCGCCGTCGGCGCACTGCGCGCCGAACTGCCCGGCACCGCAAGGGTGTCGCTCACCCTCAACCTGGCCGCCGTCCGCCCGCTCACCGACGTCCCGGCCGACCGGGAGGCGGCCCGGCGGATCGACGGCCTGGCCAACCGGATCTTCCTCGACCCGGTCTTCCACGGCCGGTACCCGGCCGACGTGCTCGCCGACACCGCGCACGTCACCGACTGGTCCTTCGTCCGGGACGGTGACCTCGCCGAGATCTCCCGCCCGCTGGACTCCCTCGGCATCAACTACTACACCCCGACCGTCGTCGCCGCCGACGAACCGGGCGGCCGGACCCTCCGCCAGGACGGCCACGGCGGCGGTGAGCGCTCCGCCTGGCCGGCCGACGACGGCATCCGCTTCCTGCCCGCCGAGGGCGAACGCACCGCGATGGGCTGGCCGGTGGACGCCGACGGCCTCTACGAACTGCTCACCCGGCTGCGCGACGAGCTGCCGGGCCTGCCCCTGCTGGTCACCGAGAACGGCGCCGCGTACGACGACTACAGCGACCCGGCCGGCGCCGTCCACGACCCCGAACGGATCGCCTACCTGCACGCCCACCTCACCGCCGTCCACCGCGCGATCGCCGACGGCGCGCCCGTGCGCGGCTACTTCCTCTGGTCCCTGCTCGACAACTTCGAGTGGGCGTACGGCTACGGCAAGAGGTTCGGCATCGTGCACGTCGACTTCGCCTCCCAGCGCCGCACCCCGAAGGACAGCGCCCGCTGGTACGCCGACGTGGTCCGCACCGGCGCCCTGCCGTCCACGCCCCCGGGCACGCCCGCGGAGTGCTGAAAAGTCACTGGCGCGGCCGCCCGGCTTTGGCCAGGCTTCGCGCATGGACTGGATGCCCCTGCTCTCCACGCTCGCCGGTGCCGGGATCGGCATCGCCGCCACCCTGATCGCCGACCGCAACCGGTGGCGGCGCGAGGAGACCCGGCATGCGCTGAACGTGCGGCGCGAGGTGTACACGGAGTTCGTCTCCGCGCTGAAGGCGGCGGGCGAGGAGATCCGGGCCGTCGCCCTCGGCGACCACCGCTCCGACGCGGCCCGCGACGCCGCCGTGCGGGAGGCGTTCCGCAGCACCGGCCTGTACACGGCGAGCGAGCGCCTCTGGCTGGTCGGGCCGACCCAGGTCGTGACGGCCGGCAACGAGGCCTTCCTCAGCCTGCGCAGGCTCCGCGACGCCTACGCCCGCGGCGTGGCGGTCGGCTCGGCCCAGGA
>NZ_JBEYVJ010000264.1:0-10322 GCF_040643935.1 Kitasatospora sp. NPDC047058
TGGGGGCGTGCGTTGCGGCGGTGCTGGGGGACGGCCCAGCCTCCTCGGCCAGCGGGTCGCGGGCCCACGGCGGGCAGCGGTACGACGCGCCGCGCACGTCCTCGACCGTCTCGCCGCCGGGCCCGCGCAGCATCGACCGGTACCCGCCGTCGTTGCCCAGTTCGGCGCGGGCCGCGAAGGCGCCGTACCGGTAGTGGACGCGGCTGCCGGGCCGGTACGGGCGGTCGGAGAGCACGACCGGCCCGGGAAGGCCGTCGGTCGCCTTGTGCAGGGCGGCCGCCAGCCGCCGGAACTGCTCCTCGCCCCCGGGGTAGACGGTGACGAACTTGCCCGCCGAACCGCGGTCGCTGTTGCGCGAGTTGAGCTCGTGCAGCTGCTCCGGCCCGGCGGCGAACTTGAACGCGCAGGGGTCGTCGGCCAGGACCTCGGCGACGGCGGCCAGCACCGCGCCCCCGACCGCCGACGCCGCGCTGACGTGGATCTTCCAGCCCTCGTCGGCGAGTTCCGCCGCGGACGGCCTGGCCGTGCACCAGAAGCCCTCGACGGTGACC
The DNA here is from genome assembly GCF_040643935.1 of Kitasatospora sp. NPDC047058. Taxonomy (NCBI): domain Bacteria; kingdom Bacillati; phylum Actinomycetota; class Actinomycetes; order Kitasatosporales; family Streptomycetaceae; genus Kitasatospora; species Kitasatospora sp. NPDC047058. The sequence goes on from NZ_JBEYVJ010000264.1 coordinate 552, forward strand.
TGCCAGTCCCCGTCACCTCCCCGGCCTCCGGTGGTACCGGCCAGCGCCGCCCGCGCGACCTCCGGCCACGCGCCGCCCGCCTGCGGCCCGCGGCCCGCCGATCCCGTGCCCCCGGCCGTCCGAAGCGATGTGCCCGCCCCCATCCGCCTTCACATCCCTTCGTCTCGTCCGGCGCCCGCCGGTGCCCACTGCTCCGGCACCCGGGCGCCCGGCCACGGCCTGATCGGTTCCTCGGAGGTCCGGGAGCGCCGCCGCGGCCGCCTCCGCCGCGGGCCCCGCCAAGGCCCGGCGCGGACCCCCGCTGACCTGGGCCCGCGCACCGGCGGAGCGCCTTCCCGACCCCCCGGTCGGGGCAACTCCCGTTCGCAGAGGTGAAGTTACTTTCGGTTTTGGCGCGGACTCAACGCGTAGCCGGTCACTTCACTCGTAAGGGTGATCCCGGCGCTGTTTCGAATATGTACGAGCCGTTCGCTGTGAGCGGTGATCCCCGCGCACCCCGGCGGAAACGGGCGCCCGGGCGGCCCGCGGGCCGCGCCCGCGCCGCGCCCCGGCGCCGTCCGAACGCGCCGGACCGCAGGTTGACGCGCACCTGTGCGCCCCGTCCCCCACACCGGGCACGGTCCCGTCCGCAGCCCCGGGCGCAGCGCCGGGAGGCCGTCCGGCCCGGCCCGGAGCCCGGATCGCCCCGGCCCGGGCGGCTCGGGCGCCCCCGTGCGCACGGTAGTCTCGACAGGTGCCGAAACTGTCCGACGTCATCACCGCGCTCGAAGAGGTCTACCCGCCGCAGTGGGCGGAGTCCTGGGACGCCGTCGGCCTGGTCTGCGGGGACCCTCAGGCCGAGGTCCGCCGCGTGCTCTTCGCCGTCGACCCCGTGCAGGCGGTCGTGGACGAGGCCGTCGAGTGGGGCGCCGACCTGGTGGTCACCCACCACCCCCTCTACCTGCGCGGCACCACCACCGTCGCCGCCACCACGTTCAAGGGCCGGGTCGTGCACACGCTGATCCGGAACGGGATCGCCCTGCACGTGGCGCACACCAACGCCGACCACGCCGACCCGGGCGTCTCGGACGCGCTGGCCGAGGCGGTCGGCGTCCGGGTCACCGGCCCGCTGGTGCCGGACCCGACCGACGCGCTGGGCCGCCGCGGCACCGGGCGGATCGGCCTGCTGGAGCCCCCGGTCACGCTCTCCGTCTTCGCCGCCCAGGTCGCCCGGGGCCTGCCCGCCACCGCCGCCGGCGTCCGGGTCTCCGGTGACCCGAACCGGCTGATCAGCCGGGTCGCGGTCTGCGGCGGTTCGGGCGACAGCCTGTTCGCCGAGGTGCGTGCGGCCGGCGTCGACGCCTACCTGACCGCCGACCTGCGCCACCACCCGGCCTCCGAGGCCGCCGAGGCGGCGCCGGTCGCGCTGCTCGACGCCGCGCACTGGGCCACCGAGTGGCCCTGGCTCACCCTGGCCGAGCAGGCGCTGCACGGCGCCGCCGGGAAGCGGGGCTGGGCCGTGGAGACCAAGGTCTCCCACAAGGTCACCGACCCGTGGACCGCGCACGCCCCCATGTCCTTCACCGCCTGACCCGATTCACAGGAGCTCTCCGCTTGAACGCCGCGCCCGCCGACCAGATCCGCCTGCTCGACCTCCAGGCCATCGACTCGAAGCTCGACCAGCTGGCCCACCGGCGTCGCAGCCTGCCCGAGCACGCCGAGATCGAGAAGGCCACCGCCGACCACACCGCGCTCAAGGACCTGGTGGTCGCCGCCCAGGCCCAGCAGGGTGACACCGCCCGCGAGCTGACCAAGGCCGAGCAGGACGTCGAGCAGGTCCGTGCCCGGTCCGCGCGCAACCAGCAGCGCCTGGACTCCGGCGCGATCACCTCGCCGAAGGACCTGGAGAACCTCCAGCACGAGATCGGCTCGCTGGCCAAGCGCCAGGGCGACCTCGAGGAGGTCGTGCTGGAGATCATGGAGCGGCTGGAGTCCGCCCAGACCCGGGTCACCGAGCTGAGCGCGCGCCTGGAGCACTCCACCGTCGTGCTCAACGAGGCCGAGGGCCGCCGCGACGCCTCCTTCGCCGAGATCGACGGCGAGGCGGAGAAGGTCCGGCGCGACCGCGAGACCGTCGCCGCCGTCATCCCGGCCGACCTGCTGAAGGTCTACACCAAGCTGCGCGAGCAGCAGGGCGGCGTCGGCGCGGCCCGCCTCTACCAGCGCCGCTGTGAGGGCTGCCGCACCGAGTTCTCCATCACCGAGCTGAACGCCATCAAGGCCGAGCCGGCCGACAAGGTCGTCCGCTGCGAGAACTGCTCGCGGATCCTGGTCCGCACCGCCGACTCGGGCGTCTGACACGGTGGCGGGGCGACGGTTCATCGTCGAGGCCGACGGCGGCTCCCGGGGCAACCCGGGGCCGGCCGGCTACGGCGCGGTGGTCCGGGACGGCGACACCGGCCTGATCATCGCCGAGGCCGCCGAGTTCATCGGCCACGCCACCAACAACGTGGCCGAGTACAAGGGCCTGATCGCCGGCCTGAGGGCGGCCCGGGAGATCGACGCGGACGCCACGGTGGACGTGCGGATGGACTCCAAGCTGGTGGTCGAGCAGATGTCCGGGCGCTGGAAGATCAAGCACCCCGACATGCAGCCGCTCGCCGCCGAGGCCCGGACCGTCCTCCCGCGCGGCCAGGTCAAGTACACCTGGATCCCGCGCGAGAAGAACAAGGACGCCGACCGGCTCGCCAACGAGGCGATGGACGCCGGCAAGGCCGGCCGCCAGTGGGAGCCCAGGCCGCTGAAGGCCGCCGCCCCGGCGGTGGCCGAGCCGGTTGCCGAGCCGCCGCTGGAGAAGGCCGTGCCGAAGGCCGGCTGGGCCGCCCCCGCCGACCTCGGCACCCCGACCACCTTCGTCCTGCTCCGCCACGGCGAGACCCACCTCACCCCGGAGAAGCGGTTCTCCGGCAGCGGCGGCAGCGACCCGGAGCTCTCCGAGAAGGGCCGCTGGCAGGCCGGGCGCGCCGCCGAGGCGCTGGCCGCCCGCGGCTCGGTCCAGGCCGTGGTCGCCTCCCCGATGCGCCGCACCCGGGAGACCGCCGAGATCGTCGCCGCCCGCCTCGGCCTGGAGGTCCGGTACGAGGACGGCCTGCGCGAGGTCGACTTCGGCGACTGGGAGGGCCTCACCTTCGCCGAGGTGCAGGAGCGCTACCCGGACGACCTCACCGCCTGGCTCGGCTCGCCCAGGGCCAAGCCGACCGGCAGCGCCGAGAGCTTCACCACGCTCACCCACCGGGCCGGGGTCGCCCGCGACAAGATCCTCGCCCGCTACCCCGGGAAGACCGTGCTGGTGGTCTCGCACGTCAGCCCGATCAAGACGCTGGTGCGGCTGGCGCTCGGCGCCCCGCCGGACTCCCTCTACCGGATGGAGCTGTCCGCCGCCTCGCTCTGCGCCGTCCAGTACTACGCGGACGGCAACGCCTCGGTGCGGCTGCTCAACGACACCGGGCACCTGCGCTGACGCGGCCGGTGGCGGGCCCCCGACGGGAGCCCGCCACCGGCCGGCACCGGGGCGGGTCAGTGCACCTCGGTGACCACCACGTCCAGCTGCCAGGCCTTGCGCGCGGTGCCCTCCGCGGCGACCTCCACCCGGTGGCCCAGCTCCAGCAGCGTGTCCACCAGCTCGCCGGGCGTCTTCGGCTCGACGCCCGCCACCAGCAGGTCGCGGACCAGCCGCCCCTTGGTCGCCTTGTTGAAGTGGCTCACCACGGTGCGCTTGCCGTTCCGCTCCTGGAGCACCCGCACGGTCGCCGTCCGGGACGCCACCTCGCCGGCCGGCTTCCACGCCGCCGCGTACGCGGAACTGCGCAGGTCCAGCACCAGCCCGTCCGCCACCTCCGGCAGCACGGAGGCCATCGCGCCCCGCCAGAACGCCCCGAGCGCCCCCGGGCCGGGGAGTTTCACGCCCATCGAGCAGCGGTAGGACGGGATCCGGTCGCCGATCCGCACCGCGCCCCAGAGCCCCGAGAACACCAGCAGCGAACGCCCGGCCCGGTCGTACGCGGCCTCGTCCAGGGTGGCCAGCCCGAGGTTGTCGAACAGCACCCCGGTGTACACCTCGCCGGCCGGGCGCGCCCCCGCCGCCGGCAGGCCGGCGTTCTTCGCCACCTCGCCGCGCAGGCCCGGGCTCAGCCCGAGCACCTCGGCGGCGGTGTCCCCGTCCCCGCGGCAGAGCGTGACCAGCGCGTCCAGCACCTGCGTCCGCGCCGCCGTCAGCCCCGGCAGCGACAGTCCGTCGAGTGCCACCGGCCCCCCGTCCCCGGACGCGGCCTTGCCCTCCGAGGGCGGCAACAGCACCAGCACAGCGGACTCCTCAACACTTTGTGGCGGACGATCCCCGCCACCCTACGCAAAACCGCCGCGCTCCCGGGTGCCCGGTCCGCTTCCCGGGCCGCCGCTCCGCCTCCGGCCCGCCGCCGCGACGACGGCGGCCCCCGCGCCGAGGGCCAGGCACAGCGGCGAGTAGTACCGGGTGTCCAGCCGCCGGAACCGCTCCGAGCGCGCCGCCAGGCCCCCGCCGAACACCACCAGCCCGCCTGCGCCCCGCGCCAGCATCACCCCGGCGACCGCCCGCACCCCGTGCCGCCGCACCCGGGCCGGCCCGGCCGCCGGCAGCACGCCGGCCTCCGCGCCCACCAGGTACGCCGCCGAACCGAGCAGCCCGGCCACCGCCACGCACGCCGCCGCCGGTGGCACCCCGTCACCGGTGCCGACCACCGTGTCCGCGAACTCCTCCGGCGTCCGCAGCGGCCACGGCGTCACCGCCCACACCGCGTGCAGCGCTCCCGTCGCCGCCAGCACCCCGGCCACCGCCGCCCCCGTGACCTGCACCGCACCCATCGCCGTACCCCCTCCGTCGCACCAACGAGCTGCCGCACCACCGAGGCGCCGCACCACCGACGCCTGCCCCCACGCTACGGCCCCTTACGCGCCCGCCGTGCCGCGCCCGCGAACCGCTGGTCAACGCCCGCCCGCCCGCTCTACCGTCGACCTGGACAAGGAGCGTGACGAGATGACCCTGCGACCCCTGGACCTGGCCACCGGCGACGACGACGCCGTGGAGGAGTCCCTGCCCGTCCGCCTGCCCGCCGACCTGCCGGCCGGGACCAGGCAGGCGCTGGAGTTCGCGCTGAAGGCGGCCGCACAGGCGGTCCTGGCCGGCCGGGTGCGGGTCACCGGTGCCCCGGATCGGGACGACGACCGCGCCGAGCTGGCCTTCGACGTGCGCCAGTCCGAACTGCCGGACGCACTGGCCGGGCAGCCGGGGCCGGGACGCGCCGAGCGCCGCGCCGCCATGGTCGCCCGGATCCGCGAGGCCAACGCGGAGACGCTGGAGAGGCTCAAGGACCTGTGACCGAGTACCTCGACCTGGAGGACGTCACGTACCTGGCCGGCGGCCCGGAGAACATCCGCGACCTCGGTGCGCTGCTCTCCGCGCTGGGCCGCCCGCAGGCGAGCCTGTTCGGCCGGGACGCCTACCCGGACCTCTGGACCAAGGCCGCGGCCCTCGGCCAGAGCCTCGCCCGCAACCACCCGCTGGTCGACCGGAACAAGCGCACCGCCTTCGAGGCGATGCTGCTCTTCCTCGACTACAACGACGAGCCCTACGCCGACCCGCACCCGGACGAGGCGGTCGCCTTCATGCTCCGCCTGGCCACCGGCGGCTACGACGACGCGGTCGCCCTCGCCGCCAAGGACCTCCGGTCGATGCTCGGCCGCTGAACGCGGCGCGTCCGCCGTCCAGGTCCGCCCGGAATCACCCGATTCGCCCTACGCTGCCTCCATGCCTCGCCGAAAACTGCGCGTCAAGGCCGCCGACTCCGCCCGGATCAACGCCGAACTGGCCGAGCTGCGGGCCCACCTGGAGATCCGCGCCGAGTGGCCCGACCCTGTCCTCGCGGAGGCCGAGGAGGCGGCCCGGACGCCCCGGCTGCCGGAGTACGACGCGACCGACCTGCCGCTGTTCACCGTCGACCCGCCCGGCTCCCGGGACCTCGACCAGGCGATGCACCTGACCCACCGCCCGGGCGGCGGCTACCGGGTGCACTACGCGATCGCCGACGTCGCCGCCTTCGTCCGGCCCGGCGGCCCGATCGACGAGGAGGCCCGCCGCCGCGTCCAGACCCTGTACTTCCCGGACCGCCGCGTCCCGCTCCACCCGGCCCGGCTCTCCGAGGACGCGGCCAGCCTGCTGCCGGGGGAGACCCGCCCGGCCCTGCTCTGGCAGCTCGACCTGGACGCCGACGGCGCCGTCGTCCTCGCCGACCTGCGCCGCGCCCTGGTCCGCTCGCACCGCCGGCTGGACTACGCCGGCGTGCAGCGCGCGCTCGACGCCGGCGGCGCCGACGAACAGCTCGCCCTGCTGGCCACCGTCGGCCGGCTGCGCGAGGAACAGGAGCGCGCCCGCGGCGGGATCAGCCTGCCCGTCCCGGAGCAGGAGATCGAGGAGACCCTGCACGGCTACGTGCTCGGCTACCGCGCACCCACCCCCGTCGACGGCTGGAACGCGCAGATCTCGCTGCTCACCGGCATGGCCGCGGCCGAGCTGATGCTGGACGCCGGGGTCGGCCTGCTGCGCACCCTGCCCGCCGCCCCGCCGGAGGCGTACAAGCGGCTGCGCCGCACCGCCCGCGCGCTCGACGTCGACTGGCCCGCCGGCCTCCCCTACCCGGAGCTGGTCCGCTCACTCGACCCGGACGTCCCGCTGCACGCCGCGTTCCTCAACGAGTGCACCGGCCTGCTGCGCGGCGCCGGCTACCACGCCTTCGACGAGACCCGGGGCCGGCCGGCCCCGGCCGACCCGGGGCACGCCGCGCTGGCCGCGCCGTACGCGCACTGCACCGCACCGCTGCGCCGGCTGGGCGACCGGTACGCCCAGGAGGTCTGCGCGGCCGTCGCCGCCGGCGAGCCGGTGCCCGACTGGGCCCGCGAGGCGCTGCCAGGCGCGCCCGGGCTGATGGCGGGCGGGGACCGCCGGTCGGCCGAGGTCGAGCGGGCCTGCGTGGACCTGCTGGAGGCCGAGCTGCTGGCCGGCCGGGAGGGCGAGGACTTCCCGGCGCTGGTCATCGACGTGGACGAGCAGCGGCCCACCCGCGGCACCGTCCAGCTGCGCGAGCCGGCCGTCCGGGCCCGCTGCGACCGGCCCGACGGCGCGCCGGCCGCCGGGAGCGGCGGCGGCCTGCCGCTCGGCGGGCGGATCCTGGCCCGGTTGACGGTGGCCGACCCCGCCACCCGGACGGTCCGCTTCGCCGCGGTGTGACCACGCCCGCGTGGGAGGATCGCCTCGTGCGCGCCCCCACTCCCCCCACGCTCCCGACGGCCCGCGCGGAGTCCGCGCCCGGCCGGCGCCGCCGGCTGCTGGTCCTGGCGATCTGCTGCCTGAGCCTCTTCATCGTCGGGCTCGACAACACCGTGGTGAACATCGCCCTGCCGGCGATCCAGCAGGACCTCGACGCGCCGGCCTCCGGCCTCCAGTGGATCATCGACGCCTACACCCTGGTGCTGGCCTCGCTGCTGATGCTGTTCGGGTCGGTGGCCGACCGCTTCGGCCGGCGCCGGGTGTTCCAGACCGGCCTGCTGCTGTTCGTGCTCGGCTCGCTGCTCTGCAGCCTGGCGCCCGGCCTGGAGTGGCTGGTGGCGTTCCGGGCGGTGCAGGCCGTCGGCGGTTCGATGCTCAACCCGGTGGCGATGTCGATCATCACCAACACCTTCACCGAGCCGCGCGAACGGGCCCGGGCGATCGGCGTCTGGGGCGGGGTGGTCGGCATCTCGATGGCGCTCGGCCCACTGCTCGGCGGCTTCCTGGTGCACGGCGCCGGCTGGCCGGCGATCTTCCTGATCAACGTCCCGGTCGGCCTGGCCGCCTGTCTGCTGACGGCCCGGTACGTCCCGGAGTCCCGGGCGCCGCGGCCCCGCAAGCTGGACCCGGTCGGGCAGGTGCTGATGGTGGTGCTGCTCGGCTGCGGCACCGCCGCGATCATCGAGGGCCCCGAGCACGGCTGGACCTCCCCGCTGATCCTCGGGCTGGCCGCGACCGCCCTGGCGGCCCTGGTGGCCTTCCCGCTTTGGGAACGGCGGGTCGCCGAGCCGCTGGTGGACCCGCGGTTCTTCCGCAGCGCACCGTTCACCGGCGCCACCGTGACGGCGGTCTGCGCCTTCGCCGCGCTCGGCGGCTTCCTCTTCCTCAACACCCTCTACCTCCAGGACGTCCGCCACTACAGCCCGGTCGAGGCCGGCCTGTGGACGCTGCCGATGGCGGGGATGATGCTGGTCTGCGCGCCGGTCTCCGGCCGGATCGTCGGCAGCCGGGGCCCGCGCGGCCCGCTGGTCGCGGCCGGGGTCGGCCTCGCCGCCAGCGGCCTGCTGCTGACCCGGCTGGCCGCGGACTCCCCGCCCGCCCTGCTGCTGGTCGCCTACGCGCTGTTCGGCTTCGGCTTCGGCATGGTGAACGCGCCGATCACCAACGCCGCCGTGTCCGGCATGCCGCGCGCCCAGGCGGGCGTGGCCGCGGCGGTCGCCTCGACCAGCCGGCAGGTCGGCCAGTCGCTCGGCGTGGCGGTGATCGGCACCGTGGTCACCTCGGCCGTGGTCGGCCCGGTCGTCGCCGGGTTCGCGCCGGCCAGCCACGCCGGCTGGTGGATCGTGACCGGTCTCGGCGTCGCCATCCTCGTCCTCGGCCTGGTCACCACGACGGCCTGGGCCACCGGCACCGCCGCCCGGGTGGCCGCCCGCCTCGGCGGCGAACCGCCCGCCGTCCGGCCCGGCGTTCGGGAGGCCCCGCCCGAGCGGCTACCATGACCACTACGGCGGAAGAGCCGGCCGGGCGGCCGCGACGGGTCCTCAGGACCCGCCGAGGAACGTCCGGGCTCCACAGAGCAGGGTGGTGGGTAACGCCCACCCGGGGTGACCCGCGGGACAGTGCCACAGAAAACAGACCGCCCGCCGCTTCGGCGACGGGTAAGGGTGAAACGGTGGTGTAAGAGACCACCAGCGACCGGGGTGACCCGGCCGGCTCGGTAAACCCCACCTGGAGCAAGGTCAAGATCGGCGCCTCCGGGCGCCGTGCGCGGATGTCCGAGGGCTGCTCGCCCGAGTCCGCGGGTAGACCGCACGAGGCTGTCGGCAACGGCAGCCCTAGATGGATGGCCGCCTCCCCCGGCCGCGCGAGCGACCAGGGAGACAGAACCCGGCGTACAGGCCGACTCTTCCGCCCCTCACCCGCCCCGACCCGGTCGGCGCGGGTGTTCGCGTTCCCGGCGGGTGCCGGGGCCGCGGGGCGGACCGCTCAGGACGACGGGTGGGCGCCGACGGCGTCGCGGATCTGGTCGCCGAGGCCGCCGTTGACGCGGGCGCAGTTGGCGCAGCAGAAGAATCGGCCGGCCACCTCCACGCCGTGGCCCACGATCCGGACCTGGCACTGTTCGCAGCGCGGCGCGAGCTTCTCCATCGCGCACTCGAAGCTGTCGAAGGTGTAGGTGTCGCCGGTGATCGTCTTGATCTCGAAGGCGAGCCAGTAGTCGTTGCCGCAGGTGACGCAGATGGCCATGGTGGCCGTCTCCCTTCCGGTGGGGGCCGCCCGGTCGGGCGCCCGGCCCTTCCCAGTGTCGGAGCGGTGCCCGGGAGCGGCCACTCGGGCGGCCCGGGCGCGGGCCGGGGCCGCCACCAACGGCTCGCCGTGCCGCAGGTACGGGCCGACCGTGGACACCACCACCCGGGCCGAGGCGGCCACGTCGC
>NZ_JBEYVJ010000265.1:0-10265 GCF_040643935.1 Kitasatospora sp. NPDC047058
CCTCGGGCACCGGGACGGTGGTCAGGTCGAGCAGCCGGGCGGCGCCGGTCACGCCGACGTAGCAGGGCGAGCTGACCAGCAGGACGTCGTCCGGGCCCGCGCACAGGGCGCGCAGCGTCAGCAGCATGCCCTCCTGGGCGCCGACGGTGAGCACCAGCGCCTCGGGCGGGACGGTCAGGCCCTCGTCGTTGGCGAGGGTGCGGGCGACCAGGCCGGGGATGATGCCCTTGGTCGGGCCGTACTGGAACAGGGCGGTGCGGACGGCGTCCCGGTCGAGGCCGCGGGCCGCCAGGTGCTCCAGGTAGGCGTCCAGGTGGGCGTGGACGTCCTCGGGTTCGAAGAAGCCCTCGTACGGGCGGCCGGGGGCGAAGGACACCGCCTCGGGGTAGCGGGTGGTGACCTCGTTCAGGAAGGTCATCGCGTCCAGCAGCGGGTCGGCGAGCGAGGCGTGCAGGTCGGCGAGCGCCAGCGGCCGGACTGCCCCGGGGGCGGGCGCGGACTCGGGCGCGGACTCCGGCGCGGACTCCGGCGCGGTCACCGGAGGGCCTCGCGCAGCCGCTCGGCGGCGTACCGCTGGGCCTCGGTGGCGGCGTCCAGGACGCCCGTCATGGCGAAGAAGCCGTGCGGCATGCCCGCGTACCGCCTGGCCCCGACGGGGACACCGGCCGCGCGCAGCGCCTCGGCGTAGCGCTCGCCCTCGTCCCGCAGCGGGTCGTACTCGGCGGTGATCACGGTGGCGGGCGGCAGCCCGGCCAGGCTGGGGGCGCGCAGCGGGGAGGCGTGCGGGTGGTCGCCGTCGGCCGGGTCGGCCAGGTAGTGGCCCCAGTACCAGGCGACCGAGCGGCGGTTGAAGAGCAGCGGATCGTCGTGCTCGCGCAGCGAGCCGGTGTCGGCCCGGTGGTCGGTGTTGGGGTAGACGAGCAGTTGGTGGCGCAGGGCCGGGCCACCCTCGTCGCGGGCGAGCAGGGTGAGCGCGGCGGCGAGGTTGCCGCCGGCGCTGTCGCCGCCCACGGCGAGGCGGTCCGGGTCGATGCCGAGGCGGCCGGCGTGCGCGGCCAGCCAGCGGGCGGCGGCGTGGCAGTCGTGGACGGCGGCGGGGAAGGGGTGCTCGGGGGCGAGGCGGTAGCCGACCGAGGCGGTGACGCAGCCGACGGCGTTGGTGAGGCGGCGGCAGATCGCGTCGCTGGTGTCCGGCGAGCCGAGGGTCCAGCCGCCGCCGAAGAGGTAGAGCAGGCCGGGGAGGGCGCGGTCCGCGGGGCCGCCGGGCGCGTCGGCGGGCGGCGCGGGGCGGTAGAGCCGGAGGGCGAGGTCGCCGCCGGGGCCGGGGATCTGGTGCTCCTCGACGGCGGCGACGGGTTCGGGGGTGCCGGCGGCGGCCCGGATGTCGGCGAGGTCGGCGGCGCGGGCCTGGGCCGGGGTCAGGGTGTAGAGCGGCGGCGTGTCGGCCTGCGCGCGTCGCTCGCGCAGGGCCTGGGCCTGGGGGTGCAGGGGCATGGTCTTCCGATCGGGCTGGGGGCTCGGGCGTGGCGGACGGGCCCTCGGGCGTGGCGGACGGGCTCTCGGGCGTGGCGGCGGGCGTTCCGTGGCCGGCGCCTGCGGGTCGGCGGCCCGGGCGGGCCGCTCGCGGCGGGCGGGGCCGGTCAGCGGTCGGCCTCGACGTAGATCGTCTCGTCGGTGCGGAACGCGGTGTCGAGGTCGGCGACGTCGGCGCGGGCGCCCTGCCGGTAGGCGCAGTGCCGGATCCGCCCGGCCTCGAAGCCGGCCAGGGTGAGGACGTGCCGCAGCTCGTCCAGGTCGTAGATCCACTGGTGGCCGTAGTACCGGAAGATCTGGTTGACCAGGAAGGCCGGGCGGTCCGGCATCGGCGGGCCGAAGCCCATGGTGGTGAGGCGGCGCCGGTGCTTGGCCAGGAAGCCGTCGTCGGTGGCGTAGCCGGCCAGGTAGCGGGCCAGGTCGGGGGTGGTGAGGCGGAGGACGCCGCCGGGGCGCAGCACCCGCCGGGCCTCGCGCAGCCAGCCGACGGCGACCGGCAGGGTGACGTGCTCGATCAGGTGCTCGGCGTAGACCCAGTCGACACTGGCGTCGGCGAAGGGCAGCGGGCCGGCGATGTCCAGTCGGGTGAACCAGCGGTCGCCGTCGACGCGGTAGAGGGTGCCGGGTTCGGTGACGGTGTCCGGGCTGCGCAGGGCGGTCAGGTCGGTGCCGAGGCCGGCCGGGTGGGCGGTCCGGAACGCGGCGAACTCGATGCCGGTGAGGCCGAGTTCGGTGAAGTCGTGGTGGTCGTGCGGGAGCCGGCCGGCCGGTTCGAGGGTCTTGCAGGTGGCGACCTGTTCGCTGACCGCGTCGAGGCGGACGGCGAGGCTCTCGGGGTCGTCCCAGTCCCAGCCGGGGAAGGCGTCCTGGTTCTTCATGGCGTGCTGTCCTTCGGTCGGGGTGGCCGGGTGGAGACCGGCCCGTGGTCGGGTGGAGGCCCGGTTGTCCGGCGTGCGTGTGGCCCGGCGTGCGGCGGACGCCCGGTCAGGCGGTGGGCCAGGGCGCCAGGGCGGTGCTGTCCAGGTCGGCGGGCGTGGGGCGGCCCAGCAGGGCCAGGGTGTGCTCGAACTCCTCGCGGAGCAGGCCGAGGACGCGGGCCACGCCGTCCGCTCCCCCGGTGGCGAGCCCCCAGAGCACGGGGCGGCCGACCAGCACGGCGCGGGCGCCGAGGGCGAGGGCGACGGCGATGTCGGTGCCGGTCCGCACGCCGCCGTCGAGCAGCACCGGGAGCTCCGGCGGAAGGGCGGCGACGACCTCGGGCAGGGCGGCCAGTGCGGGCAGGGCGCCGTCCAGCTGCCGGCCGCCGTGGTTGGAGACCACGACGGCGTCGACGCCGTGCTCGGCGGCGAGCCGGGCGTCCTCGGCGGTGAGGATGCCCTTGAGGACCAGCGGGAGGCGGGTGCGTTCGCGCAGCCAGGCGAGGTCGGACCAGCGCAGGGTGGGGTCGAACTGCTCGCGCGCGTGGTCGGCGATGCCGGAGGAGCCGGCGTCGGCCCGGTGGGTGGCGGCCATCAGCTCCGGGTCGAGGTTGACGGCGCGGATCTGCGGCGGGACGGCGAAGCCGTTGCGCAGGTCGCGCAGCCGGCGGCCGATCCGCGGGGCGTCCACCGTCAGCATCAGGGCGGTGAAGCCGGCCGCCTCGGCCCGTTCGACCAGTGCGGCGAGTACGTCGCGGCGGCGCAGCCAGTAGAGCTGGAGCCAGAGCGGCCCGGTGGCCGCGGCGGCGATGGCTTCGAGGCTGCGGCTCGCGAAGATGCCGGCGACCAGCAGGGCGCCGGCCCGTCCGGCTGCCCGGGCGGTCGCGGTCTCGCCGTCCGGATCGACCAGCCGGTGGTAGGCCATCGGGGCAATCCCGACCGGGAGCCGGAGCTCGGATCCGAGCAGCGTGACGGCCGTCGAGCAGCCGGAGACGTCGACCAGTGTGCGGGGCCGCAGTGCATAGCGGGCGAACATTTCCCGGTTCCCCGCGAGGGTGCGTTCCGCCTCGCTGCCACCCTCGATGAAGTCCCATATTTCCGCGGGAAGTTGGGCGCGCGCAGCGCGCTCGATCCCGGCCGGCGTGAGTGGTCCCACGGGCATCCTCGTTCCCGGACGGCCGCGCTCGGACCAGTCCCGGTTCGGCAGCGTAGGAGGTCTGCACCACATTGGTATAGACCTTGATTTGACCAATCGTCTGTGCAAAGGTCTGGCAACGGAATTGACCGTATTGGTTGAGAACGGCGTCCATGTCAAATCTCCTCTGCGTGGAGTGGCGTTGACCGGTATTTCCCTCTCCGCACTTCCGCCCGCTTCCCTGCCGCACGCCGACGCCCCCGACGACTGGGTGGACCGGCTGCTGCTGGCCGGCCCCGGGGGCGAGGAGTGCCTGCGGTTCGGCACACCCGTCGACCGCGCGGCGCTGCGCGCCCTGGTCGGCGCGCAGGCCGAGCGGCTGGCCGCGGCCGGCCTGGCCCCCGGCGGTACCGCCGCACTGCGGCTGCCACCTTCGACGGGCTTCGTCGCCGCCCTGCTCGCCTGCTGGCAACTGCGCGCCCAGGTCGCACTGTTGGACCACCGGCTGACCGAGCACGAGACCGGCCTGGCGGTCGAACGGCTCGCCCCGCAGGTGCTGGTAGGGTCCGAACAGCGGACCTCGGCGGCGCTGCGCGGCTTCTCCGAGGCCGAACCGGTGGCCGTCCGGCGGCCGGACGGGCGCCCGGCCGCAACCGGCCACGCGCTGGTCCAGCTGAGCTCCGGATCCACCGGCCCGGCCAAGGTCATCGCCCGCACGGCCGGCGACCTGATCCGCGAACTCGCCTGCTACCGAAGGCTGGCGGAGTTCCCGGGCGAGGGCGAGCGGGTGGTCCTGCTCTCCTCCGTGGTGCACGTGCTCGGGCTGGTCGGCGGACTGCTGAACAGCCTGCACGCCCGCGCACCGCTGACCGTGCCGGAGCGGATGACGGCCGCGGGCATCCTCGCCGCCGTCGGCGCGGAGCGGGAACGGCCGACCACCGTCATCGGCGTCCCCTTCCACGCCGAACTGCTGGCCGGCGTCGCCTCGCCCCCGCCGCTCCCCCGGCTGCGGCGGATGGTGGTGGCCGGCGAGCTGATCCGCCCGGGCCTGCCGGCCGCGTTCACCGCCGCGTACGGCGTCCCGCTGGGCAGCATGTACGGGATGACCGAACTCGGCGTCATCGCCACCGACCTGACCGGCCGGCTGCACCCGGCCAAGCGGCCGGTGGACGGGATGGAACTCCGCATGGCGGACGGCGAGTTGCAGCTCCGGACGGCGGCCTCGCCGTACCCCGGGCTGGACGACCCGACCCGCTGGTCGGACGGCTGGCTGCACACCCGTGACGCCGCCGTCCTTGATCCGGACACCGGGCTGGTCACCGTACTCGGCCGACGGGACTCCCAGGTCTCGATCGGCGGGCTGAAAGTGGACCTCACCGAGGTCGAGCAGACCCTGGCCGCCCTGCCCGGGGTCCGCGAGGCCGTGGTGGTCTTCGACGAGGGCGCCATCGAGGCGTATCTCGCCACCGAGGACGACGCCGGCCACGCGCTCGTCCACGACCTGCTGGCCCGGCGGCTGGCCGCCTACAAACGGCCCCGCCGGCTGGCCTTCCTGCCGCAGCTGCCGCGCACCGCGACCGGAAAGCTGCTGCGCGACCCGGCCGCCCTGCGCGCGGCCGCCCGCTGAACCCGCTCCACCGCAATTCCCTTCCGCACCACGGCACTTTCCTTCCGCACCGCCGCAATACCCGGGCCGACTTCCCGATCGGGCCGGAGTGATCCGCCCCGCCGTACCCCGCGCCGGTCCACCGGTGCGGCCGGACCCGGAATTCCCGCCGCGTCCGCACGGCATTTCCCCGACCACCCGCGCGCCGCACGCCCGCGCGCAGGCACAAGGAGCACATGATGCAGGACCGCATCCGCGCGTTCGTCCTCGCCGCGCTGGCCGAGATGCAGTACGACGTCTCCGAGGTGACCGGCGACACCGACCTCGGCCCGGCCGGGCTCGACCTGGAGTCGCTCGCCCTCGCCGACCTCTCGGTGCAGGTCGAGGACGAGTTCGGGATCAAGTTCGACCTCGACGAGATGGAGAGCACCGCGCTGATGACGCTGGACCAGTTCACCGCGGACGTCGCCGCGCGCATCGCCTCCGCCGGGGCCACCTCGGGCAGCCCGGCGTGACCGACCTCGCCCTCCCCGGCCGGGCCGAGGTGCTGGAGATGCTGGCGGCGTTCGGGCAGCGCGCCGCCGACTCCGTCCCCGAGGAGCTCGGATCACTCGAACTCACGTGGCTGGTAGCTGAGTTCGAGCAACGGTACGGCGTCGAGCTGGAGCTGGACGACGAACGCTTCGAGGCCGTCCGGACGGTGGACGACGCCACCGAGGTGCTCCGCGCCGCCGTCCTCGCCGCCTCCGGCGGCGCGCCGGCCGCCCCGGCAAAGGCACCGGCAAAGGCACCGGCAGCGCCCGCGGCGACGGCTCCCGGGGCCGCGCCGTCATGACCGGCCACGCCCCGCCCGCCGTCCGGCCCGTGATCACCGGCATCGGCGTGCTCAGCGCGGCCGGCACCGGGCTCGACGCGCTCGCCGAGGCGGCCGCCCACGGCAAGGCCGCCTTCGGCCCGGTGACCCGGTTCGACGTCTCCGCGCGCCGGACCACGCGGGCCGCCCTGCTGCCCGAGCCGGTGCCGCTCGCCGACGCGGTGCTCGCCGCCGTGGACCAGGCCTGCCGCCAGGCCCGCCTCCCGGCCGCCGGGAACCCGGGCCTGCCCGTCCTGCTCGCCCTGCACAGCGACCTGCGCACCCGCGCGGTGACCGACGCCGTCGCCGCCGGTGCCACCGCGGCCTGGGGCACCGCGGGCGTCACCCGGGTCTACACCGGCGCCTGCGTCGCGGCCGGGACGGCGGTGGCCGACGCCGCCGCCCTGGTCGCCGCCGGGCGGCACCCCCGGGTGCTGGTCGCGGCCGGGCACCTGGTCGAACCGGGCGTGTTCGCGGCCTTCGACGCCGGCCGCGCCCTGGCCCGCGACGGCGAGCTGCGTCCGTTCAGCGCCGGCCGCACCGGCACCCTGCTCGGCGACGCCGCGGCCGCCGTGCTGGTCGAGGCCGAGCCGGACGCCGGACGCCGCGGCGCACCCGTGCTCGCCCGGCTGGCCGGCTGGGGCCGGGCCGGCGACGCCCACCACGTGTGCCGCCCCGAACCGGACGGCGCGGGCGCCGTCCGGGCGGTCGGGGCCGCGCTCGCCCGGGCCGGCCTCGCCCCGGCCGAGATCGGCTACGTCAACGCCAACGGGACCGGCTCGCCGCTGGCCGACCGGGCCGAGGCGAGCGCGCTGCGCCGGGTGTTCGGCCGCCACGCCGAGCGGCTGCCGGTGAGCTCCAGCAAGGCCGTCCACGGCCACGCTCTGGAGGCCTCCGCGCTGCTCGAACTCGCCGTCACCGTCGCAGCCTTGCGCGACGGCCGGCTGCCGGTGAACGCCGGCTGGCTCGGCCCGGACCCGGACGTCGGCCTCGACCTCGTCCTGGACGGCCCGCGCACCGCCCGGCCGCGCTACGCGCTCACCCTCAACTCCGCCTTCGGCGGCGCCAACACCGCGCTCCTGGTAGCCGCCCGATGACCGGACTGCGCATCCTCGCCGAGGCCCGCTGGCCCGGCACCGGCCTGACCGGTCCGGACCGGCTGCCGCCCGTCCCCGGCTTCGCCGCCTCCACCTTCAACCCGCTGGTGGCCGAGACCGCCGAACGCTGCCTGCGCGCCCGTCACGGCTCCGCCCCGGCCCCCGGCCGCACCGCCCTGCTGCTCGCCAGCGCCGGCGGCGACCGCGCCATCGCCCGGGCGATCGACGAGGCGGCGGCCTCGGGCCGGCGGGTGCCGCCGCTGCTGTTCTTCCAGTCCAACCCGAACGCCGTCCTCGGGCACATCGCCGCCCGCTGGGGCCTCACCGGCCCGGTGGTGGCGATCAGCCCCGCCGGGGCCCGGCCGGGCTCGGTGCCGCAGGACGCCCTCGACCACGCCGCCCTGCTCCTCGCGGACGGCGACGCCGACCACGTCCTGGTCATCGCCGCCGAACAGGCCGACCCCCCGGGAGCCGCCGACGCCACCGGAGCGGGCACCGACCGGGCCGTCGCCGTCCTGGTCACCTCCGCCTGACCCGCCCGACCCCGCCCCACCCCCGCAGCACCCCGAGCACCCGAGCACCACCGTCACCGCACCCGCGCGAGCGGCCCCACACGCCGCGTCCCGCCGCAGCACGCCCTGCACCAAGGGAGGGAACCACCATGAGCATCCGCAGTATCCGCACCCTTCTGGCGGACGACCCGGACGTCGGCGCCGGCAACGTCCTGACCAGCCGGCTGACCCTCGGCCTCGGCCTGGACGAACCGCTGCTGACCTTCGACACCCCGGTGGACGACCACGCCGCCTGGCAGCCCTTCACCCTGCGCGAGCTGGACCGCGCCGTCCGGGCCCGCGCCGCGGTGCTGCACGCGCTCGGCGTCACCCGCCGCGACCCGGTGGTGGTGTACGCGAGCGACGCCGCCGACCACGTACTGGCCTTCCTCGCGCTCGCCCGGCTGGGAGCCGTCCCGGCGCTGCTCAACCCGAACCTCGACGGCGAGCGGGCCGCCCGCTACATCGCCAAACTGGGCCCGGTCGGCATCCTCGCCGACGCCACGCACCTGGCCGCACTGGCCGGCCACGACGCCGGCGCACCCGCGTTCCCGGACATCGCCACCCTGGGCTCGGGCGACCCGGAGGCCGCGCCCGCGCCCTACCGGCACTGGTCCGGCGACCCGGTGGCGATCACCCACTCCTCCGGCACCACCGGGATGCCCAAGGCCGTGGTCCACTCGCACGCGAGCCTGTACGCGGCGATCCGCCACCGGCTGCGGCTGCCCCGCCCGCAGGGCCAGGAGCGGATGCTCAGCGCCCTGCCCGCGCCGCACGCGGCCACCCTGATCGCGGTCAACCTGGCGCTCAGCTCGCACACCGAACTCGCCCTGCTCTCACGGCAGTCCGGCGCCGGAGTGCTGGACGCGGTCGAGGACTGGCGGCCCACCGGCGTGGTCGGCTTCGCGGCGACCTGGGCCGAGCTGGCCCACCACGACCTGGCCGCCCGGGACCTCGCCTCGGTCGCGCTCTGGTGGAACACCGGCGACTGCGCGCACGAGGTGCACATCCGCCGGCTGATCGCGGCCGGCAGCCGCCGGTCGGTGACCCGCGAGGGCCGGGTCCGGCTGCCCGGCTCGCTGTTCGTGGACGGCCTGGGCTCCACCGAGATGGGCCACTCGCACTTCTTCATCACCCACGGCCCCGGCACCGAGCGGTACGGCCGCTGCGTCGGCCGCCCGCACGCCTTCGTCGACTGCGAGGTGGTCGGCCCGGACGGCGAGCCGCTCGGCCCCGGCGAGGTCGGCGAACTCGCCACCGCCTCCCCCACCCTGGCACTCGGCTACTGGAATGACTCGGCCACCACCTTCCGGACCAGGATCCGCGGCCGCTTCCTCACCGGGGACCTGATGTACCGGGATGAGGAGGGCTACTGGTACCACGTGGACCGGCTGGTCGACTCGGTCGAACTCGGCGACGGCAAGCGGCTGTTCACCGCCATGTCGGAGGAGCGCGTGCTGGCCGCCTGCCCCGGTGTGGCGGACTGCACGGTGGTCGCGGTCCGGGACGGCGGCCGGGTGGTGACGGACGTGCTGCTGGTCCTGGCGGCCGGTGCCGACCCGGCGGCCGACCGCACCGAGGAGGTCACCGCCGCGCTGGACGAGGCCGTCGCGGCCACCGTCCGCCGGGTGCTGGTGGTGGCCGGCGAGGACATCCCGCTCGGCCCGACCGGCAAGGTCCGCAAGGTGCTGCTCCGGCAGCGCCACCTCGACTCGGTGACCGCCCGATGACGGCCCCCGCCGCAGACCCCGCCACCGCCGCCCGCCCGGCTGCCGTCGTCACCGGCATCGGCCTGGTCACCCCGATCGGCCGCAAGCCCGCCGAGGTGTTCGACGCGCTCACCGCCGGCCGCTCGGGCATCCGCGCGCTGCCCGAGGGCCACCCCGCACACGGCTGGCTCACCGCCGCCGGGCTCGCCCCCGCCGTGGACGGGCGCGAGGTGCTGCCGCCGACCGAGACCCGCTGCGTGGACCGGTTCGTGCTGCTCGCCCTGGCCGCCGCCGACGACGCGCTCGCCGACGCCGGCCTGGTGGTCGGCCGGGACGCCGACCCGCACCGCACCGCCGTCGTGCTCGCCACCGGCGGCGGCGGACTGGAGACCTTCGAACAGCAGTCGCACCGGCGGCTGGAACGCGGCCGGCCCGGGGTCAGCCCGTACCTGCTGCCCGGCATGCTCTCGAACATGGCCACCGCCCGGATCGCCATCAAGCACGGCATCCGGGGCTTCAGTTCGGCCATCGTGACGGCCTGCGCGGCCGGCGCCCAGGCGGTCGCCGAGGGGCTGCGGCTGATCCGGGCCGGCGACGCCGACGTGGTGCTGTGCGGCGGCAGCGAGTCCTCGCTGCACCCCACGATCGCCGCCGCCTTCACCAACGCCCGGGCCCTGTCCTCCGGTTGGGACGACCCCGAACAGGCCAGCCGGCCCTTCGACGCCCGCCGCAACGGCTTCGTGCTCGGCGAGGGCAGCGCCGTCCTGGTGCTGGAGCGCGCCGAGCACGCGGACGCCCGCGGCGCGGCCGGCTACGCCGACCTCACCGGCTGGGGAGCCTCCACCGACGCCCACCACCCGACCA
>NZ_JBEYVJ010000266.1:0-10240 GCF_040643935.1 Kitasatospora sp. NPDC047058
GCCGAAACGGTTCAGGCTACCGGGGGATGGGTCGTCCACCCCGGGATCGAGCGCCGCGCAGCCCGCGTGGAGCGACTTTCCCGGAGGTTGGTGCCCGAGAGCGGCGCGGACGGGGGAGGATGGTGCCATGCAGCCACGGAATTCGCGTCTCAACAGCTCCGCCCTGCGCGGTGCGGTCGACCTCGCCGCAGTGAAGGCAGCCGGCGAGGCTGCCCAGAAGGCCGAGCAGGCCCGGGCCGAGCGGGCCCGTCAGGCCGCCGCCGCCGAAGCGGCCGGGGTGGCACCCGCCCAGGCCCCGTACGAGCTCGTCATCGACGTCACCGAGGACACCTTCGAGTCCGAGGTCGTCCAGCGCTCGACCGAAGTGCCGGTGGTCATCGACTTCTGGGCCGAGTGGTGCGGGCCCTGCAAGCAGCTCAGCCCGATCCTGGAGCGCCTGGCCGAGGAGTACGCCGGCCGGATCGTGCTCGCCAAGATCGACGTCGACGCCAACCAGCTGATCGCGCAGCAGTTCGGCATCCAGGGCATCCCGGCCGTGATGGCCGTGGTGGCCGGCCAGCTGGTGCCGCTGTTCCAGGGCGCGGAGAACGAGGCCAACGTCCGCAAGGTGCTGGACCAGCTGATCCTGGTCGCCGAGCAGCGCTTCGGCGTGGCCGGCGGCGCGGGGGCACCCGTCGGCGCCCCCGGCGAGCCCGCGCCGTACGTGCCGGAGGACCCGGCGCTGGAGGCCGCGCACGAGGCGCTGCTCCGCGGTGACCTGGGCGGCGCGATCCAGGCGTTCGAGAACGTGCTGGCCGACCAGCCGGGCAACGCCGAGGCCAAGCTCGGCCTGGCCCAGGCGCAGCTGCTGCGCCGGGTGGAGGGGCTGGACCTGCAGGCCGTCCGCACGGCGGCCGCGGCCGACCCGAAGGACGTCCAGGCCCAGCTGCAGGCGGCCGATCTGGACCTGGCCGGTGGTCACGTCGAGGACGCCTTCGGGCGTCTGGTGGACACCGTCGGGCGGACCTTCGGCGAGGACCGGGACGTCGCGCGGCTCCGGCTGCTGGAGCTGTTCGAGGCGATCGGCGCGGACGACCCGAGGGTGACGGCGGCGCGCACCGCGCTGGCCCGCGTGCTGTTCTGACGGGGCGTCCCTGGCACGGCGGATGACCTGCGGTGTCGCTGGAGATTTGGCGACAATCCGGTCATCGGCTCAGAGGTTTACCAAATCTTGACATCACCCGTGGGTGGTCACTTCGCGTGACCACCCACGGGTGTTTCGCTCGTGTTTCCGGGGGATTTCCTCGTCACGATTCCTCCAATCCGTCACTCAGGGTGCGCATGTGGCGAAATTCATGATCGCCGACATTGGATGTTGGATTACCCGTCAGTAATGAACCCCTTGTGCTTCGCCCGTGATTCAAGCAGCATCGGCGTCGCCCGGTCCCAGACTCCACCCCTCCGGCAGCCGGTCGGCGAGCGGAGCGAGGGATCCCCACCGGGCGAGCCGTCGGCCGAGGCCGTCGGCAGGGAGGGCAGGGGGGTATCCGCGGTCCCACGGCGGTTCCTGTCCTTCGATCCGGCCGCGCGGCCCGCGCGGTCGCTGGTTGTCGCTCGGGGGTGATCGCCGATGTCGTCGGTCCTGCCCGCCGCCCCACGAGGGTGGTCGGTGAAGGGACGGGAGTGCCGCTGTGTGCCGGCCGCTCCCGCGTCCGACGACGCCCACGGCGCTCTCCGCTACCGAGGACGTAGCTCTCTCCCATCCCAGGCCCCCACCGGTGCGGGACGCACCGCCGGGCGCCGGAGATGTACGTCCTAGAAGGAGGACTCGCATGTCCCAGACCTACGGCAAGACCCGCTGGAAGCGCTTCGCCCTGGTGATGGTGCCGGGTATCGCCGCCACCGCCGCGGTCGGTGTCGCGATGGCGAACAACGCGCTGGCGGCTTCGTTCAGCGTCTCCGGCCAGAACTTCAAGGTCACCACGCAGGAGCTGCACGGCACCAACTTCGCGCAGTTCGGCTCGATCGACGCCGAGGTTAACGGCACGCCGCACCCGGTGGCCGTCTCGGCCTTCGACACGGCCACCATCAAGGGCCTCTGCCAGTCGGTGGTGACCGACCCGAACGTCATCCCCGGCCTGCCGTGGAAGCTGCCCAAGATCACCCTGCGTCTCGAGGCCGGCCAGAGCGACGACCCGGCGAAGCAGGTCACCGCGAAGAACCTGCTGATCGACCTCGACCAGCTGAACGCCGACGCCGAGTTCACCAACATCAACATCGGCCAGGACGCCTCCACCCTGAAGGGCACCGCCACCCAGGGCTGGAAGTCCCGTCTCGGCACCGGCCTGCCCTCCGGCGCCACGGGCTTCGCCCAGGCCGCCGACAAGGCCGACCTGTCCAACGTGCAGCAGACCGCCTGGGCCACCTCGGCCGGCACCTTCAAGCTCCAGGGCCTGAAGCTCAACCTGCACACCGACGGCGGGCACGAGTGCTACTGAGCCACTGACCGGCGGCGGGTCGTCCGATCCGCCGCCGGCCGTGGCACCCCGGGGGGTCGGGGGCGGTGCGTGCGCCGTCCCCGGTCCTCCCCCTTCCGTTTTCCCCCTCGTTCACTCCATCGAGGAGCTGCATCGTGTCCAGCGCCCTTGCCGAATACCGGCCCGCCGAGCACGAGAACCCCGCCCAGTGGGTGCGCCGGGTGTTCCGTACCTTCCGCCGGACGCGGCCGTACTACGGCGGCCTGCTGGCCATGTTTGCCGGCGTTCCGATCATGTACTTCCCGTATGCCAAGCTGTCGCTCAACGGCATGACGGTCACCATGGCGACCACGGCCGGTGCCGGGTCATTGATCATCGGCATCCTGCTGATCGTGCTCGGCCTGACCGCCTGGTTCCAGCCGGCCGTCCGGGTGTTCGCCGGCGTCGCCACCATGCTGCTCACGCTGATCTCGATCCCGGTCTCCAACCTGGCCGGCTTCGGACTCGCGCTGCTGCCCGGCCTGATCGGCGGCGGGCTGATGGTCGCCTGGGCGCCGAACCCGGTGCAGCCGGAGGCCAAGGCCGAGGCGGTCGCCGCGGCCCCGGCCACAACCGCTGCCACGGCCACTGCCACCACCGCGGTCGCCGAGCCCGCCAAGGCCGAGCCCGCCGCCGCCGAGGCCGCCACCGCGCCGCTGCCGGCCGTTCCCGCCCAGGGCGGGTCGCCGGCCCCGGAGCAGGCCGCCGCCGAGGGCACCGTCCCGCAGAAGTCCGGCGAGTCCGGGGAGGCACGGTGAGCGCGCCGGAGGAGCAGGGCCGGCCGGCCCTGCCGGAGCAGCGCTCCGGGCGGCACGCGGCCCGCCGGACGCCGGTCCGGGTCCGGCTGAGAGGGCGGGCGCTGGCGATGGCCGCGGTGCCGACCGCGCTGCTGATGGCCGCCGCCTACACGCCGAACGCGGCGGTCGCCGAGACCGCCGCCGGCAAGCCGTGCGCCACCGCGCCGGACGCCGAGCCGATCGTGGCCGAGACGCCCGTTCCGAAGAGCGAGCTGCCCCCGCCGCTGCCCGGCCCGTCGGTGCCGCTCCCGGTGACCCCGACGGCCACGCCGACGGGTGCGCCCACGGGTGCGCCGACGACGGCACCCGCGGCCCCGGCCACCCAGGCCCCGGCGGCCGCGACGACGGCCGCGACGACGTCCGCGACGACGCCGGCCTCGGCCCCCGTCCGGTCCGCGGCCACCGGCTCCGGCGGGGTCGTCCAGGCCGGGCTGATCGACGACATCGTCGGCGGGATCACCAACCTGGTCCACCCGAGCGGTTCGCCGAGCCCGTCGGCCTCCGCGACCACGGCGAACCCGGCGCCGGCCGCGCCCGCCGCCGGCAGCCGTGCGGTGGCCCCGGCCGCCCCGGCCGCGGCTCCCCAGGCTCCGGCCGCGCCCGCGCCGTCCTCCGCCGTCACGACGGCACCGGCCGCCCCCTCGGGCGCGCCGAGCCCGGCGGCGTCGGCCACGGGCGGCAAGGCCGCCGCGAAGCCGTCCGCGAGCGCGAAGGCGACCGGCCCGGCCGCGTCCTCCGCCAAGGGCGGCAGCGCGACGCCGTCCGCCTCGGCCACGCCGAGCAAGGACCCGAACTGCCTGGTGCCGTTGAAGGGACTGGCCGCCGGTGCGACGGCGGACAACCCGATCCTGGTCCCGGACCAGAACTGGACCCTGCAGACCAGCCGGCTGACCCTGAACCACGCCGTCCTGATGGGCGTGGTCGACGTCCAGACGCCGACCACCACCAAGCGGGTGCTGAAGTTCGTGGTCGAGAGCGTGGACATCGAGAACCTCGACATGTCGACACGGGAGGCCAACGGCAAGACCTTCCACGTCAAGGGCGCTCCGGGCTCGGTCTCCACCATGCGCAAGGGCCCGGTCACCATGTACGTGGAGCGGATGTCCGGCCACCTGTCCCAGGTGCTGGGCATCCCGATCCCGATCGACCTGGGCGAGCTCACCCTCACCCCGGACAGCCCGCTGCCGCAGTGGCTGTACGACCTGATCGGCAAGCTGGAGATCCCGCTCTGGATGCAGATGACCGGCGTCACCGCGGTCCAGTCCGGCCAGTTCGGCGGCACGCTGAAGATCCCCGGCATGCAGCTCTACAACGACGACAAGCCGTACGTCGGCGACAAGTAGGCGGACGCGCCGACAACGCCCGTGGGGCGGCCCCTCCGATGCGGAGGGACCGCCCCACGGGCGTGTTCCGGGGTGCCTACTCGCCCCGGGTGCCCAGGTGGTGCACCTGGACCATGTTGGTGTTGCCGGGGATGCCGGGCGGCGAGCCGGCCGTGACGATGACGGTGTCGCCCCCGCCGAGCTCGCCCATGCGCAGCAGCTCGCGGTCGACCTGGGCGACCATCTCGTCGGTGGTCTCGACCTGCTCGGTGACGTGGGCCTCCACGCCCCAGCTCAGCGAGAGCTGGTTGCGGGTGGCGTGGTCCGGCGTGAACGCGATCACCGGGATCGGCGAGCGGTACCGGGAGAGCCGGCGCGCGGTGTCACCGGACTTGGTGAACGCGATCAGGGCCTTGCCGTTGAGGAAGTCGCCCAGCTCGCAGGCGGCGCGGGCGATCGAGCCGCCCTGGGTGCGCGGCTTGCGGCCCGGGTTCAGCGGCTGGAGGCCCTGGGAGATCAGCTCCTCCTCGGCCTTCTCGCAGATCCGGCTCATGGTCCGGACGGTCTCGACCGGGTACTTGCCGACGCTGGACTCGGCGGAGAGCATCACCGCGTCGGTGCCGTCCAGGATGGCGTTCGCGACGTCGGAGACCTCGGCGCGGGTCGGGCGCGAGGCGTGGATCATCGACTCCATCATCTGGGTGGCGACGATGACCGGCTTGGCGTTCCGGCGGGCCAGCGTGATCAGCTGCTTCTGGACCAGCGGCACCCGCTCCAGCGGGTACTCGACGGCCAGGTCGCCGCGGGCCACCATGATGGCGTCGAAGGCGAGGACGATCTCCTCCATCGCCTCGACGGCCTGCGGCTTCTCGATCTTGGCGATGACCGGCACGCGGATGCCGACCTCGTCCATGACCGCGTGGACGTCCTTGATGTCGGCCGCGTTGCGGACGAAGGAGAGGGCGACCATGTCGACGCCCAGGGCCAGCGCGAAGCGCAGGTCCTCCTTGTCCTTCTCGGAGAGCGCGGGCACGTTCACGGCCGCGCCGGGCAGGTTGATGCCCTTGTTGTTCGAGAGCACGCCGCCCTCGACCACCACGGTCTTCACCCGCGGGCCGTCGACGCTGACGACCTCCAGGGCGATGACGCCGTCGTTGATCAGGATCGGGTCGCCGGGCTTCACGTCGCCGGGCAGGCCCTTGTAGGTGGTCCCGCAGATGTGCTGGTCACCGGGGACGTCCTCGGTGGTGATGGTGAACTCGTCGCCGTTGTCGACGGTCACCGGGCCGTTGGCGAAGGTCGCCAGACGGATCTTGGGACCCTGGAGGTCGGCAAGGACGCCGATGGCCTTGCCGGTGTCCTCCGAGACCTGGCGGACCTTGCGGTACCGCTCCTCGTGGTCCGCGTGGGTGCCGTGGCTCATGTTCAGTCGGGCGACGTTCATGCCCGCCTCGACGATGGCCTTCAGCTGTTCGTAGGAGTCCGTCGCCGGACCCAGGGTGCAGACAATTTTCGCTCGGCGCATATGGGTCAGTCTATCCGTTCGTGTTATAGGTGCATTCGGCACGAATCGCGAGAAATCGCCGACGAAGGATTCCGAGGAGCGAGACGACGGGGTGTCAGTCCCCGGACTGCCGGTGCACCAGGGCGAAGGCCTGCCGCGCGATCTCCAGTTCCTCGTCGGTGGGCACCACGGCGACCGCCACCCGGGAGTACGCGGACGAGATGACCCGGGCCCCGCCGGAGCGCACCGAGTTCAGCTCGGGGTCCACCACGATGCCCAGCTCCTCCAGTCCGGCGGTGGCCGCCGCCCGCACCGCGGCGGCGTTCTCGCCGACCCCGGCCGTGAAGGCGATCGCGTCCACCCGGCCGAGGACGGCGTAGTAGCCGCCGATGTACTTGCGCAGCCGGTGGACGTAGGCGTCGAAGGCCAGCCGGGCGTCCTCGTCGCCCTCCTCCGCCCGGCGCATGATCTCGCGCATGTCGTTGTCCCCGCACAGGCCCAGCAGGCCGCTGCGGCGGTTCAGCAGGTCGTCGATCTCGTCGACGGACAGGCCGCCGACCCGGTGCAGGTGGAACACCACGCCCGCGTCGATGTCACCCGAACGAGTGCCCATGACCAGGCCCTCCAGCGGGGTGAGGCCCATCGAGGTGTCGACGCAGCGACCGCCGGAGACCGCGGAGGCGGAGGCGCCGTTGCCCAGGTGCAGCACGATCACGTTGACCTCGGCCGGGTCCTTGCCGAGCAGCCGGGCGGTGGCCCGCGAGACGTACTGGTGCGAGGTGCCGTGGAAGCCGTAGCGGCGCACCCGGTGCTCGTCCGCGACCGCCCGGTCCACCGCGTACCGGGCCGCGTGCTCGGGCATCGAGGCGTGGAAGGCGGTGTCGAAGACGGCGACCTGCGGCAGGTCGGGGCGCAGCGCGCGGGCCACCTCGATGCCGGTGATGTTGGCCGGGTTGTGCAGCGGGGCCACCGGGATGAGCCGGCGGATCTCGCCGAGCACCTCGTCGGTGATCACGGTCGGCTCGGTGAACCGCAGGCCGCCGTGGACCACCCGGTGGCCGATCGCGGCCAGCTCGGGGGAGTCCAGGCCCAGGCCGTCGGCGGCCAGCTCGTCGGCGACGGCCTTCAGCGCGGC
Organism: Kitasatospora sp. NPDC047058; assembly: GCF_040643935.1. NCBI lineage: Bacteria > Bacillati > Actinomycetota > Actinomycetes > Kitasatosporales > Streptomycetaceae > Kitasatospora > Kitasatospora sp. NPDC047058. Next base: position 7,254 of record NZ_JBEYVJ010000266.1, read on the forward strand.
GGAGTGGTCGGGGACGACCCGGGGGGCCTCCCGCTTCCCGCCGGTGCGCGGGGTGTGCACCAGGCGGCCGCCGGCCTCGCCGATCCGCTCGACCAGCCCGGAGGCCAGCCGGGCGCCGTCGAGCATGTCGATCAGCTGGTACTTCACCGACGAGGAGCCGGCGTTCAGGACGAGAACGCGCGTACCTTCACTCACCGCTGGTCCGCTCCTTAGGCTCCTGCGACTGGATGGCCGTGATCGCCACCGTGTTGACGATGTCCTCGACCAGCGCGCCGCGCGACAGGTCGTTGACGGGCTTGCGCAGGCCCTGCAGCACCGGGCCGACCGCCACCGCGCCCGCCGAGCGCTGGACCGCCTTGTACGTGTTGTTGCCGGTGTTGAGGTCCGGGAAGATCAGCACGGTGGCCCGCCCGGCCACCGGCGAGCCCGGCAGCTTGGTGGCCGCGACGTGCTCGTCCACCGCCGCGTCGTACTGGATCGGGCCCTCGACCAGGATGTCCGGGCGCAGCGCGCGGACGAGCTCGGTGGCCTTGCGGACCTTGTCGACGTCCGCTCCGGAGCCGGAGGTGCCGGTCGAGTAGGAGAGCATCGCGATCCGCGGTTCGACGCCGAACTGGGCGGCGGTGGCGGCGGACTGGATGGCGATGTCGGCCAGCTGCTGGGCGTCCGGGTCGGGGTTGACCGCGCAGTCGCCGTAGACCAGCACCCTGTCGGCCAGGCACATGAAGAAGACGCTCGACACGATGGCCGCGCCCGGCGAGGTCTTGATCACCTCGAAGGCGGGCCGGATGGTGGCGGCGGTGGAGTGCACCGCGCCGGAGACCATGCCGTCGGCGATGCCCTCCTGGACCATCAGGGTGCCGAAGTAGCTGACGTCCGTGACCACGTCCAGGGCCCGCTCGACGGTCATCCCCTTGTGCGCGCGGAGCCTGGCGTAGAGCTCGGCGAACTGGCGGCGCAGCGGGCTGGTGGCCGGGTCGACGATCCGGACCTGGGCGCGGTCGGCCGCTGCGTCTCCCCCGGCCTGGCGGCCGGGAGGTGCCCCCTCGGCCGGCAGGGCGATGCCGAGGGCGGCCGCCTTGCGGCGGACGGCGTCGACGTCGCCGAGCAGGGTGAGGTCGCAGATGTTGCGGCGGAGCAGGATCTCGGCGGCGCGCAGCACCCGCTCCTCGGCGCCCTCCGGCAGCACCACGTGCCGGCGGTCCGAGCGGGCCCGCTCCAGCAGCTCGTGCTCGAACATCATCGGGGTCACCCGCTCGGACCGGCCGACCTCGATGCGGTTGGTCAACTCGGCCGTGTCCACGTGCAGTTCGAACAGGCCGAGGGCGATCTCGGCCTTCCGCGGGCTGGCCGCGGAGAGCTTGCCCTCCAGGTGGGTGAGGGTGGCGGCGGTGGGCCAGCTGCCCTCGGGGACGACCGCGACCGGGGTGCCGGGGGCGAGCCGGGCGGCCAGCGCCATGATGTTCGGCCCGGGGTGCTGGCCGAGCGTCAGCAGCACGCCGGCGATCGGCGGGGCGCCGGCGGCGTGCGCGGCCAGCGAGCCGACGACCAGGTCGGCGCGGTCCCCGGGGGTGACGACGAGGGCGCCCTCGGTCAGTGCGTCGAGGAAGGTCGGCAGCATGGCGCCGCCGAAGACGAAGCCGCGGACGTCCCGGGCCAGGCCGGCCGCGTCGCCGAGCAGCACCTCGGCGCCGGTCGCCTCGACCAGCTGTGCGACGGTGGGCGCGGCCAGCGCGGGCTCCTCCGGGATGACGTACACGGGGATCGGCAGCTTCTCGGTGAGCGCGCGTTGGATCCGCTGCTTGACGCCCGGGGCGACCCGGTTGGTGACCATCGCCAGGGTCTCGCAGCCGAGGTCGGTGTACGCGCGGTGGGCGTTGCGGACCTCGGCGATCACGGTCCGGGCGTCCTGGGTGTGCCCGCCGACCACCGGCAGCACGGCGGCGCCGAACTCGTTGGCGAGCCGGGCGTTGAAGGCCAGCTCGTCCGGGATGTTGGTGTCGGCGAAGTCGGTGCCGAGCACCAGCACCGCCTGGCAGCGCCGTTCCACCGCGCGGAACCGGTCGACCAGGACGGAGACCAGCTCGTCCTGCCCCTGGGCGGCCTGCAGGGCGGCCGCCTCCTCGTAGGTGAGCCCGTACAGCTCGTCGGCCGGCAGGTCGAGCCGGTACCGGCTGTGCAGCAGCTCGACGACGTGGTCCGAGCCGGGTTCTCCAGGTGCGTGCGCGTGCACCAGGGGCCGGAACACCCCGACCCGGTCCACCTGGCGGGTGAGCAGTTCCATGACCCCGAGTTCGACCGCCTGGCGGCCGTCCCCCCGGTCGATCCCGGTCACGTACACGCTGCGCGCCACGGCGGCTGTCTCCGTCCCGTCGTCTCAGAGAGTGGTCATCTCGACCATACCTTCGCACCGCGAACACACGTCCGCGAGCAGGACGGCCCGGCCGGGGAAAGGGGCGAAGGTCACGTCCGGCGGGGCCGGATCAGGGCCGGCCGGAACCCTGGGTGAGTTCCGAGCCGGCGAGTTCCACCGAGGCGCCACGCGGGTCCTCGCTGACGTAGACGTCCGACAGCCGCCCGTCCAGCAGCCAGCCGTGCGGGCGCACCAGGGCGTTTCCACGGCCCGGAGTCCAGCCGTCGGCGGCGAGCGCGGCCCGCAGCCGGGCGGCCACCTCGGCGGGCGGCGCGCCGGTGGTGCTGCCGATGGTCAGGGTCCGGGAGCAGAAGTTGGAGCCGCAGTAGCCGTCGGTGCTGCTCTCGACGGTCAGCCCGGGCGGCAGCGACACCTCGGCGGCGCTGGGGAGGAACGACTCGAAGGCGAGGCTCTGGTAGACCAGGCCGATGACGACCCCGACCAGGGCGTGCACGGTGAGCGCGACCGCGGTCCCGCCGACCGGGGTGCCGAACTCCCGCTTCGACCGGGGGCCGCGCAGCCGCCGCTCGGTCAGCGCGCCCGCCACGATCACCAGGCCGGACAGGAGCGGGTA
>NZ_JBEYVJ010000267.1:0-10161 GCF_040643935.1 Kitasatospora sp. NPDC047058
CGTTTCCGGCGCTTCGTTCATCCAACTCGCTGGTGTCTTCTGCGGCTTGATGCCCCGTCCGACGTTTCAAACTCTAGCCGATCTCCGCTCCGAAAAGCGAATCCGGCCGCAATCCATATAAACGGGCACGCCGAAACAGACCCGAGCCGCGCCGCCGAAAAAGGCAAAGCACGACCCAGCCCGAACCGGGAAGTGGTGTTACTAGGGATTGGCTGCCCCGGGACCGTCCGCGCCGATGCGTGTCCGGTGCTCCCTGCCAGGCAGCTCGAAGAACATTAGACGTCTCGTGGGGACGAGTCAACCCCTGGTTCAGCTCCCGGTCCGGTCGGCCCCTCCTCCGCCGGCAGCTGGAAGACCAGCACGGCGACGTCGTCGTCGTGCTCCGCCGTCACCCCCATCGCCCGGAGCAGGCGGGCGCAGACGACCTCGGGGGCGCCGACCGCGCCGGTGACGGTGCGGGCGAGCAGGTCGAGGCCCTGGTCGATGTCCTCGTCCCGGCGTTCGACCAGGCCGTCCGTATAGAGGACGCCGGTGGTACCGGGGAGCAGGCGCAGGGTGTGCGAGAGATGGACGCCGCCGCCGGTCCCCAGGGGCGGGCCGTTCTGTTCCTCGCTGCGCAGGACGGTGCCGTCGGGGCAGCGGAGCAGCATCGGGAGGTGGCCGGCGGAGGCGTAGGTGAGGGTGCGGCGCTGCGGGTCCCAGACGGCGTAGCTGCAGGTGGCGATCTGGTTGGCGTCGATCTCCATGGCGAGGCCGTCGAGCAGGCGCATCACCTCGTGCGGGGGGAGGTCGAGGCGGGCGTAGGCGCGGACGGCCGTGCGGAGCTGTCCCATGACCGCGGCGGCGCGCAGGCCCCGGCCCATGACGTCGCCGATGACGAGTGCGGTGCGGCCGCCGTCGATGGCGATGACGTCGTACCAGTCGCCGCCGACCGCGGCCTCGGCGCCGCCCGGCTGGTAGGTGGCGGCGACCCGGAGGTCGGCCGGCTGGTCGAGCTTCTGCGGGAGCAGGCTGCGCTGGAGGGTGACGGCGGCCTCGCGCTGGCGGCGTTCGGCCTCGCGGAGGCGGGTGGCGGCGAGGACCTGGTCGGTGACCTCGGCGGCGAAGATCAGGACGCCGGCGGTCGGCCCGTCCTTGGGTTCGTCGGTCCCGGGCGGCTCGGTGCGGTGCTCGTGGCGGGTGAGCGGGACGCAGGAGACGTTGTAGTAGCGGTTGCCGGTGAGGCCGAGGATGCAGCGGGCCTTGACGCTGCGCGGGCGGCCGCCGCGGATCACCTGGTCCATCAGCGGCAGGACGCCCATGGTGCCGAGCTCGGGCAGGGCCTCGCGGGCGGGCAGGCCGGTGGGGCGCTCGCCGAAGAGTTCGCGGTAGGCGCGGTTGGCGTAGCCGAGCTGGTGCAGGGGGCCGTAGGTGACGGCGACCGGGGCGGGGATGCGGTTCAGGACCTCGCGGAGGTCCTGGGGCCGTTGCGGGTCGAGCACCTCGGCCGGGCCGAGGAGGCTGGTGGGGTCGCGTGGGCTGGGGACCACGACGTCGGTCGGCGCGCCCTGGTCGGTGCCGCCCCGGGTCGGCGGGGCGGCACGCCAGGGGACTCCGGTGAGCCGGGCGCTCCAGCGCATGAGGTTCAAACGACGGCCGCTTCCTCGATTTCCAGGCATATCATCACTTTTTGTGTGCGCACTGACACACGGGGTAATGACTCGGTTGGGGAGATCCTGTCAGGCGGAGGGCCGATTCCGGAAGTCGCGCGCGCCCGGCGCGGCCGTCCGGTCAGTCACGGCGGGGCCCGCCGCCCGGGGCGGGCCCGAATCCGGCCTCGAACTCCGAGCGCGGGTGCTCGACCGCCCCGAGCGAGACCACTTCCCGGGAGAACACCCCGCCCAGCAGCCAGTCCATCAGCACCCGCACCCGCCGGTCGGCGCTCGGCAGCCGGCGCAGGTGCCGGGCCCGGTGCAGCCACCAGGCCCGCCGGCCGGTCAGCCGGCCGCCCCGCCGGGTGTGCGCGACGGCGCGGCCCAGGCCGAGCGAGGTGGAGCAGGCGGCCCGGTCCGGCCGGTACTCGGCGATGCCGGCCGCCCGGGGGCCGCCGTCCAGCGCGGCCAGCACGTTGGCGGCGAGCAGTTCGGCCTGGGCGAAGGCGTGCTGGGCGTTGGGCGCGCAGGGCGCCCCGTCGGCGTGCGGGTCGGGCACGGCGGCGCCGTCCCCGGCGGCCCAGGCCCCGGGCAGCGCGCGGTCGTCCGGGCCGGCCAGCTGGAGGGTCGCCAGGCAGCGGACCCGGCCGGCGGTGTCCAGCGGCAGGTCGGTGTCGCGCAGCAGCGGGGACGGGCGCACCCCGGCCGTCCAGACCAGGGTCCGGGCGGCGAAGCGGCTGCCGTCGGAGAGCACCATGACCCGGCCGGCGGCCGACTCCAGGGTGGTGCGCAGCCGGACGTCGACGCTGCGCTCGCGGAGCTGGGCCAGGGTGTGCGCGGCCAGTTCGGGGGACTCCTCGGCGAGGATCCGGTCGGTGGCCTCGACCAGCACCCAGCGCAGGTCCTCGGGGCTGATGTTGTGGTAGCCGCGGACCGCGGTCCGGGCCATGTCCTCGAGTTCGGCCAGCGCGCCGACCCCGGCGTAGCCGGCACCGACGAAGACGAAGGTGAGCGCGGCCTGGCGCAGGGCCGGGTCGCGGGTGGCGGAGGCGAGGTCGAGCTGTTCCAGCACGTGGTTGCGCAGGCCCACCGCCTCGCCGACGGTGGAGAAGCCGACGCCGTGTTCGGCCAGGCCGGGGACGGGCGCCGTCCGGGAGACCGAGCCCGGGGCCACCACCAGGACGTCGTAGTCGAGCTCGACCGGGGCGGACGGTTCGCCGTGGGCGGCGGCGTCGGCCCAGGCGCGGCGGGTGGCGTGCTCGATCCGGGTGATCCGCGCGGTGAGCACCCGGCAGTCCGGGAGGGCGCGGCGCAGCGGGACGACCACGTGGCGGGGGTCGATCGAACCGGCCGCGACCTCGGCGAGCAGCGGGTGGTACGTCAGGTAGGGCTGCGGTTCGACCACGGTGATCTCCGCGTCTCCGCGCCGGAGCCGCTCGCGCAGTCCGCGCTGGAGGTGCAGCGCGGCGGACATGCCGGCGCAGCCGCCCCCGACGATCAGGATCCTGATAGCGCACCTCCTGCCGAAGTGACCTTTCCGCCGGCCGTCGGCCGGCCCCCCGCCACGCCCTCAATGAAGGACCGGCGGGGGCCCTCTTGTCCACAGTCCGTACCGGGGCGGCTGGGACGGGAGTGACCGCCTGGGGCCGGATGTGCTGCCGGGGTGAGTTTCTGACGCACTTTCGGCTTCGAACGGCCGTGAACTATGGTCGGATTGTGTGTCGGAGCGGCCACCGCCATGTCAATCGGCGGCGACGCACCGTGGATCTGCCATTACGGCCAGTTCCAGCGTTGGCGGGCGAGCCCGACTGGGGCACCGTGATCCGGGGAAGGGTAGTCCCCGGGCGAGGCCTCGGGCGCGCGGTCTTCATGCGTGTGCGATCGGAACGGACGCACCACCGGCACGAGCGATGGGTCAGCGGGTCATTTCTGACGGACGGAGCTGCACCGGGGGGTGCAGGGGCGGGCGACGACAGGGTCCGGGATCGGATACCTGCGGGGGAGAGTTGGGATGATGGAGCAGGAGCGACTGTTGGGGCGGGACGCACCGCGTGCCGTCCAGGGAGTGGTGCCGGAGCAGCGCGGCCCCGCGGACCTTCCGGCGCAGGCCGGCGTGGCGTACGCCGCGGTGCCGTACCGGTCCGAACCGCCGCAGGCCGGCGGCGGGCCCGCACCCGGGGCCCGGCTGCGGGTGGACGCCCGGCGGAACCTGGAGAGCGTGCTGCGCGCGGCCCGCGAGGTGTTCGGCGAGTTCGGCTACGGCGCGCCGATGGAGGAGGTCGCGCGCCGGGCCGGGGTCGGCGTCGGCACGGTGTACCGGCGCTTCCCGAGCAAGGAGGTGCTGGTCCAGCGGATCGCCGCCGAGGAGGTGGCCTGGCTGACCACGCAGGCGCGCGAGTCGCTGTACGGCGGCGGCGGTGCCTGGGAGGCGCTGGCCGGGTACCTGGCGCGGGCGGTCTCCACCGGGGCCGGGCGGCTGCTGCCGCCGGAGGCGTTCCGGTACGCGGAGGAGCTGGGCCGGGTGCCCGAGCAGCGGTACGGCGATCCGGCGGGGGCGGGCGGCTTCCCCGGGGGCCGGTTCGAGCCACGCGGCGCCGAGTCGCGGGGGGCCGGGCTGCCGCAGGGGGGCGGTGAGCCCGCGGCGGCCGACGCGGACCCGCGGCTGCTGCTCCAGCTGCTGGCCGCACTGGTGGCCCGCGCGGGCGCGGCCGGTGAGCTGCGGCCCGGGGTGACGGTGGCGGACGTGGTGCTGGTGCTGACCGCCTCGGTGCCGGTGCACGCCGCGCGCGCGGTGGCCGCGGAACCGGGGCACGCGTCGTCCGCGGTCACGGGCCCGGCGGGTGCGACGCTCGCGGGTCCGGGTGGCCGGCCGACGGACGGTCAGCCTGCCGCGGGGCCCGGCGACCGGCTGCTGCAGATCCTGCTGGACGGCCTGCGGGCACGCTGACCACGGCCGGAGGGAAGCGCTCTCCGTCCGCTGCGGGCAGCGGGGTTGGCGCCGGGGCCGGCGCGTGCCGGTCGGCGCGCGCCCGCGCGGACCATCGGTGCGCCCGGCGCCGCGCGCGGGCCGAACACAGCCGCGACGACCCCACGGAAGAGTGGGTCCCGGCGGTCCGGCTACCGCCCAACTCTGCGCTATGCCATCCTTTGCCCGTGATTGGAGCCAATGTCCCGATGCGCGCCGTTCGCGCGCACCCGGCGCCGTGCAGCGGTGAGTCGTGCACCCACGTACTCCCGCGCGCCCTCCCACACTGCGGGGGCTGTCGTGGAATCTGGGGTCCGTCGTGAGCGCCGAGGAACAGAACGACTACGGGTACGGGCTCGACTTCGGCCGTTCCGGAACCGGCGGGCCGGAGGGCGCGGCTGACGGTCCGGCGCCCGGACCGGCGGGCCGCACGCCGGGGAACCCGCCCGGCGCCCGGGCGGACCGGACCGGGCCGTCGGGGCACCCCGGACACCCGGGCCTGCCGGGCCAGGTGCCGGACCAGGCCGGCATGCCCGGCCGCGAGACGCTCTCCGCCTCCGCCGCCGCGTTCCCGTCCACCCGCGTCCCCGGCCAGGCCCCGGCCGGCCGGGGCGGTGTCGCCCCCGAGGCCTTCGTCGGCGACGGCACCCCCGCACGGCCCACCGTGCCGGCCCCCGCCGACCCCGTGGACGGCGAACGCCCGCCCTCCGACGCCGAGCTGACCGCCCGGGTGCGGGCCGGCGACGACGCCGCGTACGAGGAGATCTACCGGCGGCACGCCGACTCGGTGCGCCGCTACGCGCGGACCTGCTGCCGGGACAGCTTCACCGCCGAGGACCTGGCCGGCGAGGTGTTCGCCCGCACCCTGCAAGCGCTGAAGGCGGGCAAGGGGCCGGAGTTCGCGGTCCGCGCCTACCTGCTGACCGCGGTGCGCAACGTCGCCGCCGCCTGGACCCGTAGCGAGCGCCGCGAGCAACTGGTCGACGACTTCAGCGTGTTCGCGCAGACCTCGGCGGCCACCCTCGACCTCGACCTGGCCGACCCGGGGGCCGACGCCTGGGCGATGGCGATGGCCGACCAGCGGATGGTCATGCAGGCCTACGCCGGACTCCCCGAGGACGACCGGATGGTGCTCTGGCACACCGAGGTCGAGCGGGAGTCCCCCAAGACCGTCGCGGTGATGCTCGGCAAGACCGCCAACGCCACCGCCGTCCAGGCGCACCGGGCGCGCGACCGGCTGGCCGCGGGCTTCCTGCAGGCCCACGTCTCGGGCAGCCAGGACCGGGACTGCGAGGGGTACGCCAACCGGCTCGGTGCGTACGCGCGCGGCTCGCTGCGCAAGCGTGCCTCGGCGGACGTCGGCCGGCACCTGGCGGACTGCGACCGGTGCACGGCCGCCTGCCTGGAGCTGTCCGAGATCAACCACGGGCTGCGGGCGCTGCTGCCCGGCGGGGTACTGGTCTGGATCGGCGCCGGCGGGTTCGGCGCCGCCGCGGCCGCCGTGGGCGGTGCGGCGGCGGTCGGCGGTGCGGCGGCCGGCACGGTGGCGGCCACCTCGGCGGCCACCTCGGCAGCGACCTCGGGCGGCGCGGGCGCCGGGGCGGCGGGCGCGACCGCCGGGGCCGCCGGTGCGGCCGGCGGGTCGGCGGGTTCCGGCGGCGGGGCCGCCGCCGCGGTGGCCGCCGAGGGCCTGGGCGCCGCGGCCAAGGCCGGGATCGCCGCCGCGGTCGCGATGGCCGCGGCCGCCGTCGCCGCGTACGCGCTGACCGGCGCGCCCGACCCGGCTCCCCCGCAGGCCGCTCCCGTGGCCTCCTCGCCCGCCCTGCCTGCCCCGCCGCGCGCCGAACCGGCGGCGCCGAGCCCCGTTCCGAGCGTCGCCGCCCCTGCGCCGGCGGAGGAGCCGCCGCCGAGCCCGTCGCCCACGCCCGTCCCGAAGGCCCCGCCGAGCCGGCCGCCCAAGGCCGTGCCGCCGCCCGCGCCGGTCACCCCCGCCGCGCCTGCCGCGCCCGCCCCGACGCCGACGCCGGCCGCCACGCCGCGGCCCAAGCTCCCCGCCCCGGTGGTGCCGACGCCGGTCGTGCCGCCGGTGCCCACGCCGTCCGTGCCCGTGGTGCCCACCCCGACGCCCCCGCCGGTTCCGACCCCGACCCCGCCGGTGCCGCCGGACCCGACCGACTTCTGGGCCGACGACCTGCCGGTGCTGAAGCCCGGCCACAACCGGGTGCCGCCGGCGGGCCCGAGCGTCCGGCAGAAGGGCAGCGACTGGTTCTGGCAGCGCGACCACGTCTGGATCGGCGGCACCCGGCACGCGCACGGCATCACCGTGCACGCGCCCGCCGGCACGCTCGTCGACCTCAACCGCAGCTGCACGTCCTTCGACGCGCTGGCGGGGGTGGACGACGTCACCGCCTCACCCGGCGGGGTGGTCTTCTCCGTCCAGGGCGGCGACGGCAGCACGCTCTGGAGGTCGCCGGTGCTCGCCACCGGGGACGCGGCGGTGCCGGTGCACGTCCCGCTGACCGGGCAGCGGTCGGTCCGGCTGGTGGTCACCCCGGCCCACGGCGCCTGGTCGGCGCTGAACGCGGCGGACTGGGCCGAGGCCCGCTTCCGGTGCGTCTGACGCGCGTTCACCGCGTTCACCGCGTCAGACGCGTCCCACGCGTCCCACGCGGTGGAGCGGGCCCGGGGCGTGCCTGACGGCTCCGGAGCTCAGACCGCGCAGGCGCCGTCCGTGCAGGCCTCGCCGGCCGGGGCGACCGGCACCGGGGCCGGACGGCGCTCGCCGATCTCGGTGGCGACCTGCTCCAGCACCCTGCGGAAGGTCTCGGCCTCCTGGCCGCCCTGGACCGCCCACTTGCCCTCGAACACGAAGGTCGGCACGGCGGTGATGCCCAGCTCCCGGGCCTCGGCCAGCTGGGCGCGGACCTCGGCGGCGCCCTCGTCGCCGGCCAGGTAGGCGGCCACCCGCTCGCCGTCCAGACCCGCCGAGACGGCCACCCCGGTGAGCGCGGCGCGGTCGCCGACGTCCACGCCGTCGGTGAAGTGCGCCTTGAGCAGCGCCTCCTTCAGCCGGCCCTGGACGGCCGCGCCGTACTCGGTCGCGGCGAGGTGCAGCAGCCGGTGGCCGAGGAAGGTGTTGGCGTGCAGCGCCGCGTCGAAGTCGTAGGTGATGCCCTCCGCGAGGCCCAGCTCGGCCACCCGGGCGTCCATCGCGACGGACTGCGGCCCGTAGCGCTCGGCCAGCCACGCGCGGTGCGGGCTCGCCGTGGCGGGCGCGTCCGGCACCAGCTGGTACGGCCGGTAGACCACCTCGACGTCCTCCTTGCCCGCGAAGCCGTCCAGCGCCTCCTCGAAACGGCGCTTGCCGATGTAGCACCAAGGGCAGGCGATGTCGGAGTAGATCTCGACCTTCATGACGCGGGTTCTCCAGGAGGTGGGGAGGACGGTTTCCGGGATGGGTGAACGATGAACCATCTCGGGACATTCCCGGCGTCCCAGGCGCCCGCGGTCTCAGGAGCCCCCGGCAAGCCCCGCGGCGTCCGCCCCTGCGCGGCCCCGGCGGCTCACGGCCCCGGCGGGGCGGGGACCACCAGGACCGGGCAGGCCGCGTGGTGCACGGCCGCCGAGCTGACCGAGCCCAGCAGCAGCCGGGCGAACCCGCCGTTGCCGCGGGTGCCGAGCACCAGCGTGTGCTGCCGGGCCGAGGCGGCGAGCAGCACCTCGATCACGTTGCCGAGCACCACGTGCAGCGACAGCTCCCCCGCGTACGGGCCGGTCCTGGCCCGCTGTACCGCGGCCACCGAGCGGCGCAGGCCGTCCGCCATGCTCTCGACCAGCGTCTCGACGCTCTCCTGCACCAGCTCGGCCATCCCCGGCGGGTAGCCGGCCGGGGCCGGGTTCACCACCGCGAGCACGTACAGCGGCAGGCCGAACCGTTCCGCCTCCGTCATCGCCCGGTCCAGCGCCCAGAGCGAGCCGTCCGAGCCGTCGCAGCCGGCGAGCACCCCGGGCGTGCGGCCCGTCGGCGGCCGGCCGAGCACCGACAGGACGACGGGGACGGTCGGATCCGGGCTGGCGCTGGTCACCACGGCCTCCACGGGAGCGGGACGGGACGGCGCCATCTTCGCCCGCCCCGGGCGTCCGGACGGGCCAGCCGCGCCGGGCGCGCCGCGCCCCGGGCACGGCTCCCGGAACGGCTCCCCGCGCTGTTCCCGGTACGGCTCCCGGACGGCGGGACGTCAGCGGGGCGTCAGGCGAAGCGCGCCGGGGCGAGGGCGGGGCGTTCCGCGGCGGGGAGGCCGGTCCAGCAGGCGCCGTGGCGGCGGGCGCGGACGCGGCGGAGCCAGAGTTCGGCGGAGACGAGCTCGGCGAGCCCCGCGAGGTCGCCGGGCGGCAGCGGGGTGTCCGGATCCGCGGAGCGGGCCAGGCCGGCCCGGACGGCGGCCAGGTCGATCAGGCCGGCCTCGGCGAGCAGCGGGGCGTCGAAGAGTTCGGCGAGGCCGTCGGCGGCGAGCCGGAGCCCGGCCCGGTCGGTGGCGGTGCGGTCGGGACGCCGGCCGCGGCCCCAGTCCGGCGGCAGGTCGGTGCGGCCGGCGCCGGTGAGCACGGCGTGCAGCAGGGCGGGCCGGGCGCCGGGCTGGAGCCGGACGTCGTCGGGCAGCAGCCGGGCCGCGCGGACCACCTGGTTGTCCAGGAACGGCGCGTGCAGCCGCTGCCCGGGCTGTTCGGCGGCGTGCACCAGGGTGCGGAACCCGCGCGCGTGCCGGTGGAGGGCGTACCGGGCCCGGCGCGCGCCCGGCGGCTCGGCGGGCGCCGGTTCGCGCGCCGCCAGCCGCAGCCGCAGGGCGACCGCGGAGAGCGCCTCGTCGGAGAGCCAGCGGGCCGCCGGGCCCGGCACGCACCAGGCCAGGTCGTCGGCCGAACGCGCCCCGGCCGTGCCGCCGCCGTCCGGGACGTGGCGCAGCGTCAGCCGCACGGCGGCGTCGTCGAGCGCGTCGGCGTAGCGGATCCGGGAGAGCCGGTGGGCGGCCCGGACCACGGTGAGCGGCGTGCGCAGGGCGCCGGCCAGCACGCCGGCCACGGCCCGGTCGGCGCCGGCCAGGGCGGCGACCGGGGTCAGCAGTTCGCGCGGCCGGCCGGCCCGGACCAGGTCGGCGAGCCGGGCCGGGTGGCCGTCGAGGACCTGGCGGGCGCCGTAGCCGGTGAGGTGGTCGGTGCCGCCGGCGTCGAAGCGGGCCTCGGCGCGGACGGCGGCGACCAGTTCGGGGCCGGGCTCGTCGGTGAGCCGGCCGCCCTGGTCGGCCCGCAGGTCGGCGTACGGGAGGGTGCCGGGGCCGGGGGCGAGGACGGTGTGCCGCAGCCGGGGCAGGTCGGGGGTGAGGGCGAGGGTGGCCGGCGCGCCGGTCTCGCCGAGGGTGACGGCGGCCAGCTGTTCGGGGGCGGGCCTGGTCCGGGCGGCCGGGCGGGCCCAGGAGTAGGACCACAGGTCGACGTCCAGCGGATCACCCCAGCGGTCCGTGAACACCGCGACCAGACCGTCGAGGTGGGCGCTCATCGCGGCGTCGG
>NZ_JBEYVJ010000268.1:0-10134 GCF_040643935.1 Kitasatospora sp. NPDC047058
GTCATCCTGGAGATCAAGGCGGGCGAGGGCGGCGAGGAGTCCGCGCTGTTCGCCGGCGACCTGCTCCGGATGTACCTGCGCTTCGCGGAGCGGATACAGCGGACCTGCGACCTCCTGATGCGACCGGTGCTGCGCGGGTACGCGATGGAGGACAGTGCCGCGGCCGAGAAGGCGGTGCAGGAAGTCCTTGCGGCGTCCGGCCCGCTCGGCGCCGCGGCCGGACTTCACGTGCGCTGCGCCGTCCAGATCCGCCGGGACGAGGCCGCGCTGAACCACGCGCGTGAGCTGCGCGAGCTCGAGTACGCCCGGCAGAAGCTCGACCCGGAGCACGAACTGCGTATGCGGGAGGACGAGTTGGCCGCCGAGCGGGCACTCGCCCAGGGGCGCCACCAGCACTGGATCGAGTCGCAGAACCAGGACCTCGGCCACGAACGGCAGTTGGCCCGCGGCCGGCAGGAGCTGGAGCTGCAGGAGATCGAGGTGAAGAAGATCGAGTACTACGCGTACTGGCTGGAGCGCGGCGGGCCGAGTGCGATGGCATTCCAGCTGGCCCGCCACCCGGAGGATGCGCGGCTGGTCATGGAGAACCTCCGGCAGGACCAACTCCGGGCGATGCAGAACCAGTTGCAGGTGGCGATGCAGGCGCTCGGCGGCGGCCCCGGCGGGCTGGAGGAGCACCAGCTGGACGAGCCGCGGCGGTTGGCGGCCAACGTGATCCGTGAGGTCCTGAGCGCGAAGCTCGTACCGGCGGCCGCGGTCGGCCGGCCCGAGGTGGAGGGCCCGCTCCACCAGGAGCGCACCGGCGCCGAGGAGTTCCCGCTCCTGCCGCCGCAGTCCGCCGCCCCGGCCGCGGAAGCCGGTCCGGGCACCGGAGGCGGCGGGACGGAGCCCGCGGACGCCGGACCCGTCTTCGGCTACCGCGTGCCCAACCCGCCGGCCGCCCCGTGACGGCCGTGGAGCCGGAACCGCTCGCCGAGCGGGTGGTTGTGCAGCCGGACCCGGACCCGGACCCGGACCCGGACCCGGACCCGGAACCGGACCCGGAACCGGGCCGAGCCCTGTCGGCCGTCGCCCAGGACACCGCGACTCGAACGGCCGAGCGGCTGCTCGCCGACCTCCGCCAGGAGACGGCCCGGGCCGACACCAAGGGCTCCGTGCTGGTGGGTGCCCAGGGGATGGCGGCCGCGGCCTTCGTGGGCGTCCTCACCGCGCGCGGCTGGGACCCTGCCGACCTGGCCCTCGCCGGACGGTTGCTCTGGTGGGCGGGTGTGGCCTGCTTCCTGGCCTCGATGGGCGCCCTGCTCATGGCGGTGATCCCGCGCTACCGAACCCGCGTCTGGCGTCCGGGCATGCCCCTCACCCACTTCGCGGACATCCGCAGGGCCGCCGGCCACGGTCCGGCGGCCCTGGAGCAGGCCCTCCGGGAAACCGACCGTGCGCCGCTCGCGGCCGCCCTGTCCGCGCTGACCGAGAACAGCCGGATCGTCGCGGGCAAGTACCGGTGGCTGCGGACGGGCATGGCCTCCTTCACGGCCGCCCTGGTCCTGTTGCCGGCCGCGCTCCTCGCCGGCTGATGCCGCCCGCCCGTCCGCGGCCCTCCCTCACCCGAACGCCCTGCCACAGAGGTGCACGTCATGCCCGTCCACGATCCCTACCCGGCCCAGCCTCCGAGGTGGGACCCCGAGCCGCCACCCGCGTATCCCGGTGAGCCGGCGCCGCACTCCGGTGACCCGGTTCCGGGGTATCCCGAGGCGCCGCCGCCGTACCCCGGTGACCCGGTCCCCGGCTACCTCGATGTGCCGCCGCCGTACCCCGGGGACTCCGTGCCGGCGTACCCCGGTGACCCGGTCCCCGGGTATCCCGATGCGCCGCCGCCGTACCCCGGGGGACCGGAGCCGATGGCAGGGGCGGAGCCGTCGCCGGCCGTGCCGCTGCCGCGGGCGGTGACCGAGCCGCCGCCCTACCCCGTGGCTCCCGAGGCGGTCGCTCCGCCCGCCGCTCCCCGGGATCTCCCCCTACCGCCGGAGCTGCCGTCCCGGCCGGTCCTGCCTCCCGAGCCGTTTCGGGCTTCCCCCGCGGGCCCGTCGATGCCGCTGCTCCCGACCGCGCCGGAACCGCCCGGGCTGCCGCTGCTCCAGACCGCGCCGGAACCGCCTCGGCTGCCGCCGGAACCGGCTGAAGAGCCCTCCGAACAGCCGGGCGTCCCCGCCCACCAGGACGACCTGGTCCTGCAGTCGGGCCGCAAGCACCTGAAGGCGCGACAGCGTGGCGCGGACGGGGCCGCCGTCCTGCAGCTCGTGGTCACCCTGCCGACGGCGCTGATCAGCCTCGGCGTGGTGGCGATCGGCGGCTCGGCGGTCAACCCCGCCGTCGGGGCCGTCGTCACCGTGCTCTGGGTGTGCTCCGGAGCCCTGGTGTTCCACCGCCCCACCGAGGCCGCGATCGCCCGCCACCTCCTGGGCATGCGACGCCCCGGCCCCGCAGAGGCCGGACGCCTGGCCGAGGTCTGGGCGGAGGTGGCCCGCCGTGCGGGTGTCCGGCCCGAGACCTACGAACTGTGGATCCAGGAGCGGGAGGAGCTCAACGCCACCGCGACGGCCGGTCACATCGTCGCCGTCACGCGGCACGCGATGGACCGCCTCCCCAACTCCCAGCTGGCCGCGATCCTCGCGCACGAACTCGGCCACCACGTGGGCGGCCACACGTGGGCCGGCCTGCTGGCGGACTGGTACGCCCTGCCGGCCCGGACGCTCCGGCGGTGGACCGTGATCGTTCTCGCCCGGCTCGTGAGCTCGTCCGACAATCGGGTCGCCGGTTGCGGCGGCTGCCTGACCCTCGTGGTCGCGGCCGCCGTCCTGTCGGTCGCCGCGGATCTCTGGTGGCTCCTGCTTCCCGCCGCGCTCGCCCCGCTCCTGGTCGCCTGGCTCCACCGCCGCGCCGAGTACCGTGCGGACGACTACGCGGTGGGCCTCGACTTCCGCGCCGAGCTGACGGAGGTGCTCACGGCGGAGCACCGCGCGCGGACCGTCCCGCTGTCGCCGCCTCCGGGGCCCCCGTACGTCGGAGCCCCGCAGCCCCCGTCCCCGCCGCCGGCTCCGCGGGTGACGTCCGCCCATGCCGACGTGAAGGCCCGCCTCGACCGTCTCGGGAAGGATGTCCGGGCCTCCGCCGGATAGCGGCCGCCCCTACCCCCTACCCCCTGCCCCTGCCCCGGCCGCACGAGGCAGGGGCAGGGGCGCGGCCTGCAGCACCACCCTCCTGGAGCAACCAAAGGTTGCGCATCGGTCGGGGGTGTCCTAGAGTGATGTGCAACCAAAGGTTGCGAAAGGGAAGGTTGCGATGGAGTACGGCAGCATCGAGCGGGAGATCCACGTCGAGGCGGCGCCCGAGGTGGTCTACGAGGTCATCAGCACGCCCGAGCACCTGCGGGAGTGGTGGCCGGACGACGCGGAGCTCGAACCGGTGGCCGGTGCCACCGGGACCGTCACGTTCGGCGACCGGGACTCGCCGGACGCGAACGTCGTGCCGCTCACGGTGGTGGAGGCCGACCCGCCGCGGCGGTTCTCCTTCCGGTGGGTGTACGAGGACGGCGAGGCCGCGGGCCCGGCCAACTCGCTCCTGGTGACCTTCGAGCTGATCCCCTCGGGGGCGGGCACGCTGCTGCGCTTCTGCGAGACGGGGTTCCGGGAGCGGGGCTGGGAGGCGGCCGTGTTGGAGCAGGCCTACAACGAGCACGCCAGCGGCTGGGACCACTTCCTGCCGCGGCTCGTCACCTACCTCGGCAAGCTGGTGTCGGCGCCGTGAGCGCCGTGATCGACGACGAGCTCTGGTCGGCGGTGGGGGACCCGATCCGGCGCCGGATGCTCGACCTCCTGCTCGCAGGCGGTGGCGGGACGGCGACCACGCTGAGCGAGCAACTGCCGGTCACCCGGCAGGCCGTCGCCAAGCACCTCGGCGTCCTCGGCCGGGTCGGGCTGGTCCACGTGACGCCGTCCGGCCGTGAGCGGCTCTACGAGGTCGACGAGGTCCAGCTGGCCCGCGCGGTCGCGCAGCTGTCCTCGGTCGGGGCGGCCTGGGACGCCCGGCTCCAGCGCATCAAGCGGATCGCCGAGGCGATCCAACGCGGCAAGAAGGACTGACCGATCGCGCCCCGGAGCGGGCGCCCGGACGAGAGAAGAGGCATCGAGATGCTGGACATCCTGCACAGGATCGGCGCCACGGCGTCACCCGACGCCGTCTACGCGGCGCTGACCACGGTCGACGGGCTGGCGGGCTGGTGGACGGAGGACACCTCCGGGGACGCCGGGGTCGGCGGCGTGGTGCGGTTCCGCTTCATCCCCGGCGGGTTCGACATGAAGGTCCTGGACGCCCGGCCCGGCGAGCTCGTGCTCTGGGAGGTCGTCGACGGACCGGAGGAGTGGATCGGCACGCGGGTCACCTTCGAGCTGAAGCAGGAGGGCGACTACACGATCGTGCTGTTCCGGCACGAGGGCTGGCGCGAGCAGGTGGAGTTCATGCACCACTGCAGCACCAAGTGGGCGACGTACCTGATGAGTCTCAAGCGGCTGGTCGAGACCGGCAAGGGCGAGCCCGCGCCGCACGATGTGATGATCAGCAACTGGCACTGACGGCCGGACGGAACGGGGCCGCGCCCGCCGGGGGCGCGACCCCGTTCCGTCGTGCCGGTACCGGCGCCTACCCGCGGTCGAGCACGGCCGGCGCCGGGCC
Organism: Kitasatospora sp. NPDC047058; assembly: GCF_040643935.1. Lineage (NCBI taxonomy): Bacteria > Bacillati > Actinomycetota > Actinomycetes > Kitasatosporales > Streptomycetaceae > Kitasatospora > Kitasatospora sp. NPDC047058. Next base: position 4,729 of record NZ_JBEYVJ010000268.1, read on the forward strand.
GTCCGGGCGGACGGTGATGCTGTACGCGGCGCCGGCCGGGGTGCTCAGGAACCGCGGGCGGTACGCGGGCAGCAGGAGTTCGAGCAGCGCCGTGGTCTCGCGGACGGCGAACTGGGTGCCCAGGCAGGCGCGGGCGCCCAGGCCGAACGGGTAGTAGGCGCCGAGCTGCGTCGGGCGGGCGCCCGGCGTGGTGAAGCGGGCCGGGTCGAAGCGCTCGGGGTCGGGCCACAGGGCCGGGTCCCGGTGGGTCAGGTAGGGGGAGACCAGTAGGTCGGTGCCGGCCTCGATGCGGTGGCCCGCCAGGGTGTCCGCCTCGGCGGCGTGCCGGGGCAGGATCCAGGCGGACGGGTAGAGCCGGAGCGTCTCGCTGACCAGGGCCTGGAGCGCCTCCCGCCGCTCCGGCGAGCCCTCGGGGCCGGCCGCCAGTGCCTGCTCCCGCGCCTCGGGGTGGCGGTCGAGCAGCAGGAAGAGCCAGGTCAGGGTGGTCGCGGTGGTCTCGTGCCCGGCGACCAGCAGGGTGACCAGCTCGTCCCGGATCAGCGTGTCGGTGTACTCGGGGTGCTCCTCGCCGGCGTCCAGCAGCACCCGCAGCAGGCCGTCCCCGCCGGGGTCGCGGCGGGCGGCGTCGATCGCGGCGTGCGCGACGGCGTCGATCCGGGCCAGGTCGGCGGCGACCGCGTCCCGGGCGTCGCCGCCGTCCGCCGGCAGGGTCGGCAGCGCGGCCACCACCCGGGCCACGGAGGCGAGTTCGTGGTCGGTGCGGTCGTCCAGCGGGCGGCCGGTCAGCGCACGCCAGATGGTGTCCAGGGCGAAGTGCCGCATCTCCTCGCCCACGTCGAACCGTTCGCCGGTGCGCGCGTAGCCGGCCCAGCGGTCGGCGGCGTGCCGGGCGGCCTCGGCGATCCGCTGCTCGTAGCGGCGCATCCCGGTGCCGGTGAACTGCGACTGCAGCATGCGCCGTTGGCGCTTCCAGGCCTCGCCGGTGGCCGAGAGCACGCCCTCACCGGCCAGCATCCGGGCCCGGTGCGAGCGCTTCACGTAGCGCTCGGGGTGGCGCCCGAGCACGTGCTGGACGGCCTCCGGACCGGTGACCAGCACGGTCGGCTGCGGTCCGATCCGGAACGCGGCGACGCCCCCGAGCCGGCGCTGCGCCGTGGCCAGCAGCTCGACCAGGTCGGCCTTCTCGGCCCGCCACCGGGCGACGGCCTCGGCGGGCAGTTCGGGCACCGGCCGGGCGGCCGCCTGCCCGGCGGGCGGCGGGACGTGGGCGGGGTGGGCTTCGGTGGCCACGGGGGCTCCTCCTCGGTCGGCCGCTGGCGTGCGGGGTGCGCGGTGCGGGGTGCTGGGTGCGCGGTGCGGGCTGCGCGGCGGGGTGCGCGATGCCCCCTGACTGTACGTCAAGGGGCGCTCACCGAAACGGCCCAGCACGGCTCCCGGCGGCGGACCCGGAACGCGGCTGTGCCGCGGCTCGTCCCCCTCGACGAAACCGCGGCACAGCCCATCCCTCCCGCCGGAGCGGATCCGTCCGCTCAGATCTGCTGCCAGAGGGCCGGGACGATCGGAGGCTCCCAGCCGACCTGGGCGGTGTGGCCCTGGATGCAGCGGTAGCCGATGCCGTTGTAGGTGACCACGTCACCCGCCCGGTAGGTGGTGCCCGGCGTCCAGGTGCCGCCCGGGTTGCCCGGGTCGGTGCCGACCACCAGCGAGTACGTGGTGCCGTGGGTGGTCGAGCCGGTGCCGGTCACGGTGAGGGTGTAGGTGCCGGCCGCGGTGCCGGAGCCGACCGAGACGTTGAGCGTCGCGGAGGAGCCGGACTGGACCGGGGACGGGCTGACGGTGGCCGTCACACCGGCCGGGGCGCCGGTGACGGCGAGGTTCACCGTCTGGGCCGAGCCGGAGGTGGTGGCCGTGGACACGGTGGCGCTGACCGAACCGCCCGGGGTGGTGGTGCCGGTGGCCGGGTTCACCGCGAGCGAGAAGTCGTCGGCCGGGACGGGGCCGCCGCCGACCGAGGTCTTCCACAGGGTGTACGCGACGCCGTCGGCGCTGCGGTCCAGCGCGGTGGCGTTGATGTTGCCGGTGGTGTCGCACGCCGCGTGGTAGCAGGAGTCGTACGCCCGGTTGGCGGTGCCGCCCCACTTGGCCGCCTGGGACGCGGTCTTGGTGGCGCTGGCGCCGGCCGCGTAGCCGGAGGTGGGGATGCCGGCCTGCTGGAACGAGTAGTCGTCCGAGCGGCCCTGGCCCTCGACGTTCTCCTCGGGCTGCAGGCCAAGGGAGTCCCAGTAGGCCTTCATCGGCGCCGAGGCGGCGGAGGTGAGGTTGTTGACGAAGTAGCCGGCGTTGGGCGAGCCGACCATGTCGAAGTTGTAGTAGCCCTTGATGGCGCTGCGCTGGGCGGAGCCCAGCTGGCCGACGTAGTACTGCGAGCCCTGCAGGCCCTGCTCCTCGCCGGTCCACCAGGCGAACCGGACGTGCCGGGTGAGGGCGGGGTTCTGCTGGGCGAGGGTGAGCGCGTTCTCCAGCAGGACGGCGGAGCCGGAGCCGTTGTCGTTGATGCCCGGGCCGGCGCCGACGCTGTCCAGGTGGGCGCCGAACATGGTGACCTGGTCGGCCGGGCCGCCCGGCCAGTCGGCGATCAGGTTGTTCGACTGGTAGGTGCAGGAGGTGCAGGTCTGCTCGCTGACCGTGAAGCCGGCGGCCTGCAGTTTGCCCTTGATGTAGGCGAGGGACTGGCTGTGCCCGGCGGTGCCGGCCCGGCGGTTGCCGCCGTTCTGGGAGGCGATGGTGTTCAGCTGGGCCAGGTGCGCCTGCACGTTGGCCACGCTGATGTCGGGCGCGTTGCCGCCGGGGTTGCCGCCGCCGACCGTCAGCGTGTACTGCGCGGTGTGGGTGGCGGAGCCGGTGCCGGTCACGGTGAGGACGTAGCTGCCCGGGGCGGCGCCGGCCGACGCGGAGACGTTCAGCGTCGCGGAGGAGCCGGCCTGCACCGAGGACGGGCTGACCGAGGCGGTGACGCCGGCCGGGGCGCCGGAGACGGCCAGGCCGACGCTCTGGGCGGTGCCCGAGGTGACCGTGGTGCTCACCGTGGCGGTGGTGGAGGCGCCGGGCTGGACGGAGCCGGTGGCCGGGCTGACGGCCAGCGAGTAGTCGTTGCCGCCGGACGGCGTGCAGGCCGGTTCGCCGCTCTGGGCGGGCACGCTGATCGCGTCCCAGGCCGCCTTGGTGCGGCCGAACAGGGTGCAGGTGGTGTCGAGGTTCTTGGCGGCGGTCAGGGTGGCGACCCGGTACTTCTTGTACGTCATGCCGCTGGTCTTGAGCAGCATGCCGCCGTAGAAGACCCGCCCGGCGTCCTTGATGCCGACCCCGGTGACCGCGGAGTTGTTGCAGGTCGGGCTGGAGGGCTTGCCGCCGCCCGGGGCGGAGCCCTCGGAGAGCAGGTAGAACCAGTGGTTCAGCGGCCCGGCCGCGGCGTGCACCTCGGTGCCGGGGATGGACGCCGAGTAGCAGTTCGGGTTGTTGCCCACCAGCGAGGGGTTGTACATGTTCCGGATCGGCCCGCTGCCGACCAGGTTGATCATCTCGCCGACGGTGAAGTCGGGGTTGTCGTACGGCGCCGGCTCGTTGGCGTACGCCTCGGTGAGCGCGCCGAAGATGTCGCCGGTGGCCTCGCCGAGGCCGTTCTCGTTGTTGGCGCCGCCCGGCGTGTACTGGTCGATGCCGTGGCCGAACTCGTGGCCGACCACGTCGATCGAGGCGATCCACTCGTTGGCCTGGTTGTGGCCGATCGAGACCGAGGAGCCGTCCCAGTAGGCGTTGACGTCGTTCAGGCCGACCTTGACCGGCCAGCTGCCGCCGTTGCCGTTGTGGCCGTTGCGGCCCAGCCAGTCGCGGAGCATGTCCCATTCCTTCTGCGCCGCGAACATCACGTCGGCGCAGCCGGTCTCCTTGCTGGTGGGGTTGCCGGTGCCCCAGGAGTCGCTCGACTTGGAGAACACCTGCCCGCTGCTGTAGTCGGCACAGCTCAGCCCGGGCCGGTTCGGGTCGCGCAGCGCGTACGAGCCGCCGGAGCCGGTGGTGCTGATGGTGACCGGGGCCGGGCCGTTCCACTTGCTGTTGGCCGTGCCGGCCTTGACGTCGTCGTAGCTGTCGATCACCTCGCCGGTGCGGGCGTCGACGAAGACGTGCAGCCGGCTCGGCGCCTCGGAGGTGCGGCCGGTGAGCACGGTCTCCCAGGCGAGCCGCCCGGTGCCGTCCTTGACCCGGACGACGAGGCGGCGGGTGTCCACGTCGTCCACGGCGGGCAGCCGGGTGCGGGCGGTCTTCTCCGCCTTGGCGGCGCCGACCAGCGGGGTGGTGGCCAGGGGGGCGAGGGCGGTCCCGCCGACCGGGCCGGTGGCGGCGGAGGTGAGGCCGCGGACCTTGCCCTGGCCGTCGGCTATCACGACGGCGTCGCCGCCGACCACCGGCAGGCCCCGGTAGGTGCGCTCGTACGCGACCGAGTAGAGGCCGCCGAGCCAGGGGGTGACGGACTGGCGCTCGTAGGTCTCGCCCGGGCCCTTGGCCAGGGCGTCCAGGCCCGCGGCGGCCGCCAGGTCGGCGGCGTCGACGGCGGCGGCCAGCGCGCTCGGCGGTTCCGGGGCGGCCGGGCCCGGGCCGGCGGCGGCCTGGCCGACCGCGGTGGCGGTGAGCAGGCCGGCCAGGACGGTCAGGGTGGTTCCCGCCGTCAGTAGTCTGCGTTTCATTTCCGAGGCTCCTCGAACGTGGGGGTGCTCGACCACGGACGGCACGCCTGACTGGCGCTCACCTCGGGCCGCAGGGGGACGGCCGTGCGGTCGTCCGCGCTCGGGTGCCGGAACCCTCACACGCCGTCATGCCCCGGTCAACGGCTGCGGCAGACCGTTCGCGCGGTTGGCAAGTTCTGTCAAGCTGCGGGTTTTGCGAAGAGGTTGAGACCAAAAGGTCGAGACCAATTGACGCCGGGTCATGTACGCGGCGCCCCCGGTCCAGTAGCGTCCTCATCATCGGAAGGCCGGGAACGGACTCGGGAGGGCAGCCCCGTGCACCGGAACCACACCGGCGCGGCGTCCGCCGGCGCGCCACCGGGACAGGCCCCGACGGGCCGGGCGCCGGACGGGGATCCCTGGCGGGTCTTCGGCGCACGCCTGCGCCACTGGCGCCGCCGGGCCGGCCTCACCCAGGCCCAGCTCGGCGCCGAGATCGGCTACGACCACACCGCCGTCAGCAAGCTCGAACACGGCACCCGGCGCACCAGCCCGCGGATCGCCGACCGCCTCGACGACCTGCTCGCCGCCGGCGGCGAACTGCGCACCGCCTGCCGCCGCACAGGGCTCTCCGCGCCCCGCAACGCCGCCGTGCCCGGCGGCAGGGCCCGCCCGCCACTGCCCG
>NZ_JBEYVJ010000269.1:0-10109 GCF_040643935.1 Kitasatospora sp. NPDC047058
AGTAGGACGCCGCCTTCGCCACTGAAGACCTTGCGCATGTCCCGGGCAGCGGCGAGGTCCTCGGCCCCACCCCCGACCTCGCCGGCGAGGACCTGGACGGCACCCCGCAGAGCCTCGCAGCCCTGCGCGGCCACGTCGTGGTGCTCAACATCTGGGGCTCCTGGTGCGGCCCCTGCCGCGCCGAGGCCGACGGCCTCCAGCGCGTCCACGCCGAGACCGAGGCCCAGGGCGTGCGGTTCCTCGGCATCGACACCAGGGACCCGCAGCCCGGCCCCGCCCGCACCTTCGTCCGCGACCACGGCCTCACCTACCCCAGCCTGTTCGACCCCAAGGGCGCCCTGGTCCGCACCCTCCCGCCGCAGACCGTCAACGTCCAGGCCCTGCCGGCCACCCTGGTCATCGACCGCGCGGGCCGGATCGCCGCCGCCGTCGCCGCCCCGGTGACGCCCGGACAACTGCGGGCCCTCCTCGACCCGGTCACCGCGGAGGACGCCGCCCCATGACCCCGACCACCGCACCGGTCCAGCTGGCCCTGGACCCCGGAGCCACCCTCGCCCACGGCACCCTGCTGCTCGCCGTCCCGGTGGCCGTCGCCGGCGGCCTGATCTCCTTCTTCTCGCCCTGCGTCCTGCCCCTGGTGCCCGGCTACCTCAGCTACGTCACCGGGTTCTCCGCCGCCGACCTCGCCGACGCCACCGCCCGCCGGCGCGGCCGGATGCTCGCCGGATCGCTGCTGTTCGTCCTCGGCTTCAGCGCGGTCTTCGTCTCCGGCGGTGCCCTGTTCGGGTATTTCGGCAACACCCTCCAGGACCACCGCGAGACCATCACCACCGTGCTCGGCCTGTTCACCGTCGCCATGGGCCTGGCCTTCCTCGGCGTCATGCCCGGCCTCACCCAGCGGGAACTGCGCACCCACCGCAGACCCGTCGTCGGACTGGCCGGCGCACCGCTGCTCGGCTTCGTCTTCGGCCTCGGCTGGACCCCGTGCATCGGCCCCACCCTCGGCGCCGTCCAGGCCCTCGCCTGGAACCAGGCCAGCGCCGGCCGCGGTGCCCTGCTGATGACCGCCTACTGCCTCGGCCTCGGACTCCCGTTCGTCCTCGCCGCCCTGGCCTTCCGGCGCGCCCTCGGCGCCTTCGCCCGGGTCAAGCGGCACTACGCCCTGGTGACGCGGATCGGCGGCGGCCTCCTGGTCATCGTCGGCCTGCTGCTGGTCACCGGCCTGTGGGACCAGGTCGTCGGCCACCTCCAGCAGTGGGCCGTGGACGGCTGAGCCGCCTTCCCCCACTCCTGCGGGCGGCCTGCCGCCTTCAGGTCCGCTCGAAGCCGTGGGTGCGGCCGATGACCTCGAAACCGCGCCGCTCGTACCAGTGCCGCGGCCAGTCCTCGGCATCGGCGGTCAGGAAGCACGTGCCGCAGCCGGCGTCGGCCGCCCGGCGCAGGGCGGTGGCCAGGACGGCGTCGGCGTGTCCGCGGCGCTGGTGGGCCTCGGCGGTCATCACGTCCTCGATCTGGGCGATGCCGAGCGCGGGTTCGAGGTAGAGGTCGGCCCAGGCGGCCACCTCGCCGTCCTCCGCCCGCGATCCGAGGAACCGCACGGTCCCGGCCCCGCGCCGGCGCGTCTCGCGCCGGTCGACCAGCAGCCGGATCACGTCCTCGCCGGCCTCCGGCAGCAGGGTGCGCCAGCTCGCGGCGAGGGGTCCGCGGACGGCTTCGAGGTCGACGTCCTCGACCGGGCGGCCACCGCCGGCCGGCGCCGGGCCGGTGTGCAGCATCACCAGGTAGGTGTGGTGCAGGTACCCGGCCGCCAGGAACGGCCCGGCGCACGCGTCGCCGAAGTCACCGTCGAGGACGGAGACGATGCGGAACGGGCGGTCGCCCATCGCCGTGTCCACCAGAGCGGGCAGCGCGGCCGGGTCGACGCCGCGGCGGTCGACGACGACCTGGTTGTGCGACCACGATCCGGCGAAAAGGTCGTCGAACACCGCGAAACCACACGGGAGTTCGGTGGTGCGCCCGGCCTGCCGGCGTGCGAAACCGGCAAGGAAGGCGGTGATCCGCTGCACCTCGGAATCCGACATGGGCGTCAGCGTAGGACCGCGCCGGCCCGGACGCACCCGGATATCGGCCACCCGGGGAACGGCGGGCGAGCGAACGGCGGGCGAGCGAACGGAGGGCGGCGGCCGCCGGCGTCACGGGCGCTCGACGGCCGCCGCCCCCGGGTCAGTTCTCCTCGAAGAGCAGGTCCTCCACCGGGTGGGTGAGCCGGACGGTCTGCCCGTCGGTGATCTCCATGATCCTCTGCAGGCCGTGGAACTTCTTGCCCCGGATCGTGAACACGTCGTCGGCGCCGGCGAGGAACGCGGGGAGGCAGTCCAGTGCGTTGTTGCCGAGGTCGAAGTAGTCCTTGAGCCGCCGGAACAGCTTGGGGAGGATCACCACCTCGTCGGTGATCGAGTGCATTCCGGTGATCTTCGCGCCGTTGATGGTCGCGTCGAGCGGCCAGAGCCCGCTGGCCGGGGCCGGGGCGGCCTGGACCTGGTGGACGAGGTCGGTCAGGACGCCGCGCAGGTCGCCGGGGAACCCCTGGTAGAAGGTCGGGTACACCAGGCCCTTCGCCAGCAGGTGGTGGTTGGCGGTCCGCTGCAGCAGCTTGTCGTCGACCCTGATCTCGTAGCCGCTCGCCCCCGGGGAGCGGCCGCGGCCCACCAGGGCCACACAGCGGCCCCGGCTGTCGCCGCCGCGGGTGAGGATGTAGCCGGGCACGCTGTCGGGCGTCACGCTGACGGTCTCGTCGTCGTGGCGCTGGATGTCCACGAAGCCGAGCCAGTCGAGCAGCTCGTCGGCGGCGGCGTGGGCGTAGGTCTGCGGCTGGTGCTCGTCGTGCTCGTTGGCGCCGGGGTAGTGGGTCTCCAGGGCGTCGATGGCCTCCAGCCGCACGTTGATGTGGCCGTCGGCGCTGGGTTGGAGGGGGCGCCCGCCCTGGACGAGCTTCCACTCGCCCACGTAGTCGGGAATGAATCCGATGGTGTCGCCGTCCGGCTGGGCCTTGGCGGAGATGTGGAACAGGCCCTTGATCAACAGCATCGACATGGGTGACTCCCTGATGGCCTAACGGGGTCGCCGGGTGGGACGGGATGGGGCGGTGCCGCGGACGTCCGGGCCGGCACGTGGGGAGCGCTCGGCGGCCCCGGGAGCGCTCGGTGGCCCCGGCGTCACGTTCGGGGCACTCTCTCGTGCATATTCGTGCACGTCCCAGGCCCTCGCAACCGGGCCGGAACGCGGACGCGGTGCCCGCCCGGCGAACCGGACGGGCACCGCGTCAGTGCGTCACCGCACGCGTCACATGCAGGCGCGCGAGGACCAGTGGCTGCACCAGAGCGACTCGACGATGGACTCGGACTCCTCGTGCAGGCCCTGGAGGTCGAGGATGAAGGCCATGACACACCTCTTTCGGTTTCCCGGTCGGCACCGCTGCCCGGGCGGGAGCGGTGGTGGTGCTGTGCGGTGGTGCTGTGCTCACCCCCGCGGTGCTGTTCACCGCGGTGGTGCTGTGCTCACCGCGGCGACGGAGTGCCGCGGTGGTCCAGGAGGGGAAGGGCGGTGGTGCCCTTCCCGGTCGACGCCGCGTGGAGCGCCAGGAGGACGCCGGCCGAGCCGGTGGCCAGGTCGGTGGAGAGCCGGTAGAGCTGCCGGCCGGGCACGGCGGCCCGGTCCTGGTGGCGGACCAGGTGCCAGGCGAGCCGGTCGACCTGCGGCTGCAGCTGCGGGTGGCCGGCCGCGGCGAGGGAGCAGATCAGGCCGGCCCGGCCCTCGAAGAGACCGGGCATCAGGAAGAACTCGGCCGCGCAGGCCCGGTCCAGCTGTCCGGCGGCCTCGGCGAGCCGGGGGTCCGCGCGGTGCCGGAGCAGCGCACGGACGGCGATCGCCGCACCGGCCGAGCCCGAACCGAGGTACGCGGTGGACTGGTTGTCCTGGGTGAGGAGCAGCCCCTTCTCGTCCAGCCGGGAGCTCGCCAGGTCGCGGGCCACGGCTCCCCCGGCCAGGTCCAGCCAGCGCGGATCTCCGGTGTGCTCGTGCAGCCGGACCAGGAAGAGCGCCACCCCCGAGCCGCCGTGCAGCAGCCCGACCCTGCCCCTGCCCAGCGGCGGGCCACCGGGCGCGGCGAACTCCTCGCCGATGGCGAGCGCCTCCTCCGCGAGGCCCGGGTCGGCGTGACGGTCGGCGAAGTGCAGCAGGTTGAGGCCGATGCCGGCCAGGCCGCCGGCCAGGTCCGCGCCGAAGACGCCGAGCCGGCGCCGGTGCCGGGTGAGTTCGCGGGCGCGGGCGAGGACGTCGAGGGCCTCCTCCGCGCGGCCGGCCCGGTCGAGTGCGAGGGCGGCGCCGTGCAGGCCGTCGTAGAGGCCGGGGCGGACCACCTTCTCGTCGCGGGCGGCCCGCAGCAGCCAGTCGACGTGTTCCCCGGGCACCGGATAGCCGGTGACGGCGAGGGCGTGGATCACCCCCGAGGCGCCGTGGGCGAGGTCGACGCCGGCCCGGTCGAACTGTTCCGGGTCCCCCGGGTAGAGGCGGTCGGTGCGCTCCGGGGTGGCGGCGGCGAGGATGCCCTCCGCGAGTTCGTCCATCACGCGGCGCCGGTCGGCGGGGGTTGGCGGGACGGCAGGTGTCCGGCCGGTACCCGCACCCGTGCCGGAACCCGCAGTGGCGCTCGCAGTGGCGCGCACGCTCGCCGTGGAGCCGGGCGGGAGGGCGCCGCCGGTGGCCGCGGACAGGTCGCGCACCAGGTCCGCGGCCCAGCCCGCGGGCAGTCCGAAGCGGTCGGCGGCGGCCTCGGCGAGCTGGGCGGCCTTCGCGGAGTCCAGCTCGATGAGGAAGGTGAGCGGGAGGAAGAGGAAGAGCCGCATGCACGCGAGCGCGTAGTCGTCGACCGACCGGCCGGTGCGCGCGGCCGGGGAGATGAAGCCGGGTGCACCGAACCCGGGCGGGGTGCCGCCGTCGAGGTCGAAGGCGAGCTCGAAGTCGACCAGGGCCAGCCGCCCGTCCGGCCGGACCATCACGTTGCCCGGGTGCAGGTCGCCGAAGGCGACGCCGTGCTCGTGCAGGGTGCGCAGCATCGAGGTCAGCTGCTCGGCGAAGTCCAGGGCCGTCGCCGTGTACTCGGCGAGTGCGGCGGCGTCCGGCTCGGCCCGCAGCAGTGGGTGGCGGCCGGCGAAGAGGTAGCGCTCCAGCTTCTCGCCCTCGATGAACTCCTCGACCAGGTACTCGTGTTCCCACACCTTCAGGTGCTCGAAGAGCTGCGGTACGAAGTCGAGCCCGGCGAGCCGGCGCAGCATGTCGGCCTCGCGGTGCAGGCGTCGGACGGCGTCCGCGCCGTGCTGGTCGAGGCCGGCCAGCGGGCGCGCCTCCCGCAGGACGAGCACCCGGCCGTCGCGGCGGCCCCGCGCCTTGTAGACGCCGCCGCCGTTGGAGAAGTGGAGGGCCCGCTCGATGTCGTACGGGAAGTCCTCGGGGGTGTCCTGATGGCCGCGGGCGGCGATCTGCTCGGCGAGGAAGCCGGGGACCTCCACCCAGGCGGGGACGGAGAACACCGGCCGGCGCAGGTCGGGGACGAGCGTGCCGGTGGCGTCGCGCAGGGCGGAGACGGTGCGGCCCTGCTCGTCCAGGCAGTACAGCTGGCGGAAGGCGCCGTAGCGCAGGTAGAGCAGGCTGTCGCGCCAGCGCAGGTCGCTGAGGATGTACGGGCCCTGCCGGCCGGCGAGCAGCGGGGTCAGGCCGTCGAGCAGGCGGCGCAGTTCGTCGTGGTCGCACGGATAGAGGGTCAGCAGTTTTCCGCTGGAGCCGCGCGGGGCGTACTTCGAGTTCGCTTTGAGCACGATTTCCCGGCCGGCCAGGAATTTCGCACTGATCCGCTCGGCGCGGCAGAATTCGAGGACGGTCCCGATGATTTCGGGGGCCTCGTCGAGGCTGCCGGAGACGTGGACCTTCCAGCCCTGGTCCGGCAGTGTGGTGCCCTCCGGGTGGAGGTAGACCCAGACGGTGTCCCGGCTGCGTTCCCACCCGGCGGGCACCGGCCCGGTGGCGGGCGGGTACAGGCCGGCCGCGCTCTCGTCGGCGCCGGGCCGGTCGTAGAAGACCGGGTCCGCCTCACAGAACTGCCCGTAGTCCGCTGGCCGCATCCCGGGGATCCCCCTCGCATTCGCACGCATTCCCGACGGCCCGCGCGGGTTTTGCCCGGCCGTTTTGTCACGCCGCCGGGCGGTCGGCCCGGCGGTGGCACAGGTATATCCGGCATCCGGAGAACGGCTCAAGGCTTGCGGGGACAATAACGGCGTGTTAAGCGGCGCCACCCGCGGGGAATTCCGCCCGAATTGACAGTGTTCCACGTCGGCCGAAAACCGGTGAACCGCCGGGGCCGGTCCGCACGTGGCCGGCGGCCGCGAGCGCGCCGCTCCGTGCCTGGCGGGGCCGGGCACGGACGGGAAACGGCTCCCCCGCACCGTACGGGAGCGGGGCGGGGGCGGGCCGGTGTCCTGTTCCGGCCGCACGCGGTGCAGGTGTTTCGGCCATACCGGCCGGCGGGTCGCCGGGAGTCCGGGGACCGGTGCGCGGAGGCAAGGGCCGTTGCCCGAGCGGGCAACCGTGCCCGCAGAGCCCGGGGAGGGCGAGCAGCGCCCGACGGCCGCGGCGGGGACAGGGCGAGGCGGGACGGCGCGCGGCAGGCTCGGGGCGGTGGCGAACCGCAGCCGGGCCGCCCTGGTGCGCCGGACGAGGGCGCGCGCTCGTCCGGCGGGCGGCCGGGCGACGGCCCCGGGCGGCGGTCAGCCCCGGGTGCGGCGGTGCACGAGGTCCCTGAGCTCCGCCGGGAGGGCGTCGGCGGCCGACAGGCCCGGGAGCAGGTGCGGTTCGAGGGTCATGGCCCGGAAGGCGAGGGCGATGGTGACGTCGTGGCCGGGCCGGTGGACGAGGTCGATGCGGTCGCCGGCGCGGATGTCGCCCGGTTCGACGACGCGGAGGTAGGCGCCGGGCAGAGCAGCCTGGGTGAACCGCTTGATCCAGCCGTCGCGGTCGAGCCAGCCCTGGAAGGTGCCGCACGGGATGCGCGGGCACGAGACCTCCAGGACGACCTCCGGGCCGATGCGCCACCGCTCGCCGATCAGGGCGCCGTTGACGTCGACGCCGAGGGTGGTGAGGTTCTCCCCGAAGACCCCGTCGGGGAGCGGGCGGCCGAGCTCGGCCTGCCATCCGTCGAGGTCCTCGCGGGCGTAGGCGTAGACGGCCTGGTCCGTGCCGCCGTGGTGCTTGACGTCGTAGACGCGGTCCCCCGCGAGGCCGACCTCGCCGGTGCCCTTGGGGCCGGGGGCGGAGACGGCGACCGGGCCGTCGGCCGGCTGCTTGTCGATGCCGGTCGTGCCGCTCTCCTTCCACGGGTTCGGCCGGGGCCTGCCGATGTTGACGGAGAGCAGCTTCATGGGGGCCACGGTACGGACGGCCGCCCGCCGGGGCCACCGGGTTTCCGGCTGCGCGCCGGGCCCGGGAACCCGGGCCGCCCCGGGGCCCCGGATGCCGGGCGGTCCGCCGCCGTCAGAGCGGGAGGACCATGCCCTCCTCGGCGGCGAGGACCTCGCCGCCGAAGGTGCTCCGGGCGTCGGCGATCGAGCGTGCGCGGTCGCTGCCGGGCCAGAAGTGGGTGAGGAGCAGGCGTCCGGCCCCGGCCCGAGCCGCCCACGTCCCGGCGTCGACGGCGCTCATCAGGTACGGGTCGCCGCCGTCGTCGGGCCGGTCGCCCTGGAGGGTGGCTCCGGCGATGAACAGGTCGGCTCCGGCGGCCAGCCGGGCGAGGGCCGGGTCCGGTCCGGCGTCGCCGCTGTAGGCGAGGGTCAGGCCCGGGGCGGTCAGCCGCACTCCGGCGTGCGGCACGTGGTGCGGCAGCGGCTCCGCGTCCAGCCGGAACGGGCCGACCCGGTGGCCGGACGGGACGGTCTGCAGGTCGACCACGTCGAACACGTCGAGTAGGTCCTCGGTCGGTTCCATCGCCTGGACCCGACCGGTCACCCCGGGGGTGCAGTACAGCGGGATCCGGGGGCCGCGTTCCGGCGCGAAGTAGCGGACACGGCAGAGCGCGCTGAGGTCGGCGCAGTGGTCGGGGTGCTCATGGGTGATCACCACCGCGTCCACGTCCCCGCCGGGGCGGTGTTCCAGCAGCCGCGGGAGCGTCGCGTAGCCCAGGTCCAGCACCAGGCGGAACCCGTCGTACTCCAGCAGGAAGCCGCTGGCGCCCCGCCCGGCCTCGGGCCAGGCCCCGCACGTTCCCAGTACCGTCAGTCGGCGCACCCGCCGATGCTCTCACGGGTGCCGCCGCGGCCGGGCCCGGTTTTCCGAGAGGCCGTCAGGCCGGGGCGGCCGCGTAGGCGTCGGCGAGGGCGGCGGCCAGTGCGTCGACGAGCGGGTCGGCGAACGGGTCGGGCGCGGCGGCGCGGCGGGCGGCGACGATGCGGCTCGGCGGGTGGCCGTCGGCGGGGACGAAGGCGAGTCCGGGGCGGGCGTGCCGCCGTGCGGCGCCGGCGGGGAGCAGACCGACCGCACCCTCCCAGAGGACGGCGTGCAGGCACTCCTCGACGGACGCGACGACCGGGCCGCGGACGTCGCCGGATGCGTCGCCGGGCCCATCGGCGGGTCCGTCGCCGGATCCGTCGCCGGACGCCTCCCCGGACGCGTCCCCGGGCGACGCTGCGAGCCAGTAGGCGCGCCACCGGGCGTCCGTGCCCGCCGGCAGGCGGAAGCGCGGCCGTCCGGCCAGCTCGCCGACGTGCAGGCGCGGGCGGCCCGCCAGCGGATCGTCCGCGGGGAGGACCGCGACCACCGGTTCGGTACCGAGCGGGCGGACCGTCAGGCCCTCGGTGTCGAAGGGCAGCCGGGTCAGGGCGAGGTCCGCCCTGCCCTCGCGCAGGCCCGCCGTCGGGTCGGTGATCGGCGCCTCGCGCAGGCGCACCCGGACCGCCGGGTGCTCGCGGCGCAGGGCGGACAGGACCGCCGGGCCGACGTCCAGGCCCGCGCCGGCCACCGTGCCCAGGACCAGGACCCGGCCGGCCTCCGCACCGCGGACCCGTTCGCGGGCGCGTTCGGCGCGCTCCAGCAGGTCCCGGGCCTCGGCCAGCAGGACCTCGCCGGCCGGGGTGAGCCGCGCGCCGGTGGGGATCCGGTCGAACAGGCGGCAGCCGAGGTCGGCCTCCAGCTCGCGGATCCGGCGGCTGAGCGGCGGCTGGGCGAGGTGCAGGCGGGCCGCGGCCCGTCCGAAGTGCCCCTCCTCGGCCACGGCGACGAAACAGCGCAACGCCCGCAGGTCCATGACCGGCCACGATACCCGGAACGGAACCGCCCCTCCGAAAACGGTCCTGGACGTGCCCGCGGCACCGGCGGTGAGGTGGTGCCAGGCGCCAGCCACGGTCCCGCCGCCCACCCACCGAACGAGGAGAACGCCCGTGTACCAGCACCCCGACGACCTGCACCGCGCCCGGACGGTCGGCCGCGGCGCACCGGCGGAGTTCGCCGCCTGGCTCGCCTTCCAGGAGGCGGTGGACCGGGAGGACGGGGCGGTGCCGCGCCGCTACCGCGAGCTGATCTCGGTGGCCGTCGCGCTCGTCACGCAGTGCTCCTACTGCCTGGACGTGCACACCGCCGCCGCCCGTCGGCACGGCGTGACCGCCGAGGAGCTCGCCGAGACCGCGTTCGTGACCGCCGCCGTCCGCGCGGGCGGCACGCTCGCGCACGCGCTGCTCGCCGACCGCCTCTTCGAGCAGCACGGACACGGCGGACACGCCTGACGGACGCCGCCGGGCCCCGTCCGCTCCGGGTGCAGCGGGGTGCGGGCCGGGGCCATGCTGGGAGAGGGAGCACCGAGCAGGGCAGGGTGATCCGGATGACCGGGACCAGCAGGCCGCGGCGGCGGTCGGGCATCGCCGCCGCGGCCGTGGTGGCGTTAACCGTCCTGGGCGGGCCGGCCGCCGCCCTCGCGGGGCCCGCGGCCGCCGCCGGGGCCGGGGACCCACCCGGTGACGGACGGCTGGTGGTCTCCTACACGCCGGGCCGAACGGACACGGACCGTCAGGTCG
>NZ_JBEYVJ010000270.1:0-10108 GCF_040643935.1 Kitasatospora sp. NPDC047058
CGACCCGTTCGACCAGCACGTCCACCTGGTCGACCCGGACGGCGGCCCGGCCGAGCGGCTCAGCTCCGGCCCCGGCCTGCACACCGCACTCGCCCGGACGGCCGGCCGGCCCCGGGGTGCCATCATGTCCGGCACACGATGAGCCGACGTCACCAGGAGGACGCGCCATGGCAGAGCCGTTGATCGCCGCCGTCGGGGGCCGGGTGCCCGCCGTCGACCCGACCGCCTTCGTCGCCCCCACCGCGGTGGTGATCGGGTCGGTGACGGTCGCCGCCGGGGCGAGCGTCTGGTACGGCGCGGTGATCCGCGGCGACGCCGAGGCGATCACGGTCGGCGCGGGCACCAACATCCAGGACAACTGCACCCTGCACGCCGACCCGGGCTTCCCGCTGGTGATCGGCGAGCGGATCTCGGTCGGGCACAACGCCGTGCTGCACGGCTGCACGGTCGAGGACGACGTCCTGGTGGGGATGAACTCCACCGTGCTGAACGGCGCCCGGATCGGCACCGGTTCGCTGGTCGCGGCGGGCGCGGTGGTGCCGCAGGGCATGGTGGTGCCGCCCGGCTCGCTGGTGGCCGGCGTGCCGGCGAAGGTCCGGCGCGAGCTGACGGAGGAGGAGCGGGCCGGGATCAGGTCCAACGGCGAGGGCTACCGCCTGCTGGCCGACGCCCACCGCGGGATCGAGCCGGTCGGCCGCCCCGCGCAGTAGCCCCGCCGCACGTGGGGCGCGCCTCCGCCGGAGATCCGACGGAGGCGCGCCCCCGGTCCGGCGCTACTTCACCGCGGGGATGAAGAAGACGTTGTTCGGCGTCAGGACGCTGGTGATCGCCTGCCCGAACAGGGTGGTCGGTTCGAGGCCGTCCGTGAGGATGTCGGTGTTGAGCAGCACCACGAGGGTGGCGTCCAGCTCCGGGTTGTAGAGCACGAGGCTCTCGTACCCGGGCAGCGAGCCGTTGTGGCCGATCCACCCCTGGACGTCGAAGATCCCGAGCCCGTAGCCCGCGCCGGGAAGGCCGGTGGGCAGGTACTTGGTGCGCTGCGCCTGGGTCTCGGGCGAGAGCAGGGTGCCGGTCGCGAGGTCCTTGGCCCAGTGCTTCAGGTCGGTCAGGTCGGAGATCATCGCACCGGCGGCCCAGCCCCAGCTCGGGTTCCAGTCCGTGGCGTCCGCCGTCGCGCCGGTCAGGGTCTGGTTGGTGTAGCCGTGTGCGTGCGGCGACGGGAACTCGGCGCCCTTGGGGAAGAGGGTGTTGCGCAGGCAGCTCGGCTCCGTCACCCGGTCGTGGATGAACTCGGCGAGGGGAACGCCGCTCACCTTCTCGACCAGCAGGCCGAGCAGGATGTAATTGCTGTTGTTGTACTGGAACTTCGTCCCCGGCGGGTCGACGTTGGGGTGCTTGTACCCGTACGCGAGCAGCTCCTCGGGGGTGAAGGGCCGGGTGGGGTCCGTCTCCACCGCCTTGACGAAGTCCGGGTCCGAGGAGTAAGGGAACAGGCCGCTGCGCATCTCGGCGAGGTTGCGCACGGTGATCTTGTCGCCGTCGGGGACGCCGCTCACGTACTTCGAGATGGGGTCGTCGAGCCCGACCAGTCCGTCGTCGACCAGCTCGAGCATCGCGGTGGCGGTGAAGGTCTTGGTGACGCTGCCGATCCGCATGAAGAGGTCGTCGGTCATCGGGGCGCCGGTCTTCTTGTCGGCGACGCCGAACGACCGGACGTACTGCCCCTGCCCCCCCACCCACAGCCCGACGGTCACACCGGGGACACCGGTCTTGGTGATCGCCTGCTGGATGGCCGCGTCGAGCTTGGCCACGAGCTCGGGGCTCAGCTCGGCGGACTGCTCGTCGGCGTCGGCACTGCTGCCGGAGGCGCGGCGGTCGTCGTCACGGTGGCGGTCACCGTGGGCGTAGTCGTGGCCGTGGTGGTGCCCGTGGCCGTGGTGGTGTCCGTGGTGGCCGCGGTGGTGTCCGTGTCCGTGGGCGGCGGCCAGATCCGGTGCCGCCGCGTTCGCCGGCGTCGCTCCCACCGATATCAGGCCCGAGAGGGCCATGGCGGCCACCGCCATCCCTCGGTACGCTCGCGGGCTCCGTCGGCGGGTCAGCGATCGGGTCATCTCTGGTGTCCTCGTTCCGGGTTGGGGTCCAGCTCTTGGTGCGATCGTCGGCCGCGGATCCCGCCGCGACGACTCTGACGAGCTGTCCGGGTGACGGGGCATCGGGCCGCCCCGACCGCGGCCGACCCCGCCCCCGGGCCGTTTCCGGCGGCCGGTCCCGGCGAGGTTCACCCGTGCGAGTGCGGGCCCTTCGGCGGTGGCCGGCGCGGGCGGAGGGGATTTGTTCGCCCGGGATCCCAATCCGGCCGGATCTCGCCCCCGCGGGGCATCCGGGCCGGGGCGGCCACCGGACGGAGCTCGCCAGCCGGGCTCCCGCGCGCGAGACTGGGGTCATGTGCCGCAGTATCAAGACGTTGAGACCGCCCGTGACGCCCGACGCCTCCGAGGAGGACTACCGCGCCGCCGCACTGCAGTACGTGCGGAAGGTGTCGGGGTTCAGGGCTCCGGCGGCGCACAACCGGGAGGCCTTCGACCGGGCAGTGGACGCCGTCACCGAGGCGACCGCCAGGCTGCTCGCCGAGCTGGAGGTGCGCGGCGCGCCGGCCCGTACCGTGGACGCCACCGCCTGACCGGCGGTACCCACCGGCAGGAACAGGAGGTCGGCGATGAGCCCCGCGGACCGTTACGCACTCACCTTCCCGGGCACGCCCGGCACCCAGGCCCCGCAGGACGTCGTCGTGGTCGCCCGGACCAGTGCGACCGGTCCCGGCGGTCACCCCGTCTACGAGGACGCCAGCGGCATCGTCCGGGCCGAGATCAGCGACGCCGGCGAGGTGCGGATGCTCGCCAGCGGCGGCCACCAGTCCCCGCACTTCCCGGTGCACGCCGAGCCGCTTCCCTGAGGCGTGTCCGGGCCCGGCGGGGCGGGGGTGCACTCCCGTGGCGCGCCGCCGTCCGGCAGAATCACGGCATGACCACAGCGCGCTGGCAGGGCACGGTCATCGCCGAGAGCGATGACACCACCGTCGTCGAGGGCAACCACTACTTCCCGGCCGAGTCCGTCCGCAGCGAGTACCTGCGGCCGTCCGCCACCACCACGGTCTGCGGCTGGAAGGGCACCGCCGAGTACTACACGATCGACGTCGGCGGGGCCACCAACCCCGACGCGGCCTGGTACTACGCCGAACCCAAGCCCGGGGCGGCGCACGTCCGCGGCCGGATCGCCTTCTGGCGCGGGGTGGAGATCAGCGAGTAGGGGCTGTCCGGCGGTGCCGGGAACGGCGGCGCGGCGCGTACCGCCGGGCCTCGCCGGGTACCGGCAGAACATGGCAATCTTCAGGAGGCCGGGGCACTCCGGGCAGCCGGAGCCGACCCCCGAGCACATCGCCGAAGAACTGGCCGGGCTGGTCGAGGAGCTGGAGCCCTCGGTCCCCGGCGCGGCCGAGGGCGGTCCTGCCGAGGACCTCACCCTGTACCGGGCCGAGCGCGGCCGCCGCCGCGGCTCGGCGCTGGTCGCCGCGGTCGCGCGGGTGCTCGGCGCCCGCAGCCGGTCCGCGGCCCGGGGCGTCGCGTACGGCGGCCGGGCCATGGCCGACCAGCTGCTGCAGGCGGCGCCGCGCATCCCGGTCCGCGACCTCGCCACCCTGCGGGCCCAGCACCCCACCGCCGCGACCCCGGACCAGCTGGCCGACCTGCTGATCACCGGTGCCACCCGCGCCTCCGCCGCACTCGGCGCCGGCGTCGGGGCGGCGGCGATGCTGCCCGTCCCGCCCGCCATGCCGGTGGAGATCGCCGCCGAGACGCTCGCCGTGGCGGCCGTCGAGATCAAGCTGATCGCCGAGCTGCACGAGACCTACGGGGTCCCCGCCCGGGGCACCGCCACCCAGCGCGCCTCCGCCTACGTCGGTGCCTGGGCCAACCGCCGCGGCATCGATGCCACCCTGCTGGTGAAGCCGGCCGGGTTCGCCGCCATGGCGCTCGGCGCCGAGGTCCGCCAGCAGGCCCGCAAGCGGCTCACCCGCAGCACGCTGCGCCGCCTGCCCTCACTGACCCCGCTGCTGGTCGGCGCGGGCATCGGCGCGACCATCAACCGCCGGGACACCCGCAAGCTGGGCCGCAGGGTCCGCGCAGACCTGCGCCGCCGCCCGGTGGACGGCGGCTACTGGTCCGCCGCGGCCCCGGTCCTGCGCGGCGAGACCGGCCGCTGACGGGCCGGCCCCGCACGGACCGGGGCCAGGAGACGGCCGGGGCCCGGTGGCGGGGCGGTGGCCCAGGTCAGGCGCCCGGCGCCGACGGGGCACCGGCACCGCGGCCGGCCTTGACCGCGTTGACCATGGCCTGGTGGATCGCCCGGGCGGTGATCTCGTCCGCCGCCTGGACCGGGCTCCCGGCCACCGTGTACCAGTCCAGTGCCCCGGTGTACTGCACGGTCAACCGGGCCTCACCGTCCACCCAGGTGGTGTGCACGGTGAGGTCCCCGGAGATCGGCCCCACCTCGGCGGTGGTCACCCCGCCGGGGCCGCTGATGATCGACTGGGTGGTCCAGGTGGCCCACGACATCCGCGGATCCACGGGCGGCCCGCCGCTTCCGCCGCCCTGCGCCGCCGCTGCGCCCTGCTGCTGCTCGCTCATGCGCTCATCCTCCCCCGCCGGTCCGCCGCCGATGCGGCAGCGACACCAGCGGTCGCGGAGGCCGCCCGGTCAGCGGGCGGCCTCGTGGCAACTCGTTCGTCGCGGCCGGTCAGCTGTCGGCCTGGGGTTCGTCCAGCGCATCGCCCTCCGCCTGCGAGGTGTCCTGCGCGTGCAGGTTCTGCATCGAGGTGATGCCCTCCTCGGGGTCGGCGGCGCGGACGTCCTCCTCGCGGTCGACGCTCACCTCGGACCGTGCACTCATGTCGGTCATCGCGGGCTCCGTCTCCTCAGCCGGCCGGCGCACACCGGGGCGCACCGCAGGACGGGCGGCGCCGGGGCGGCCGCCGGACCGGGTCTTCGTCTCGCCCTTCCAGCCTGCCTCCGCACCCGCGCCGGGGCCAACCGCGGGGCTGTCCGCGCCCTCCCCCGGATCCCGCCGGGCCGCGACCGGACCCGGGAGACGGGCGGGTCGCTAGCCGAGCCGTTCCACCGGCTGGCGCAGGACCGTGCGCAGTTTCTCGGGGGCGGTCCGGCGCGGGTCGGCGAGGTAGATCTCGTGGTGCAGGCCGGACGGCCGCAGGCCGTTGGCGGCGAGGTAGGTGTGGTGGAGTTCGTGCAGGACGGCGGTCTCGTCGTCGTACGAGCCGGTGTGCAGGACCTGGGCGCTGGGCCCCTCGTGCAGGGTCAGCGGGCGGACCAGGGAGATCGCGGGCAGCTTCTTCCTGGCCAGCGCCGTCCGCGCGGCCTCCTCGATCATGTCCTTGGTGACCCAGGAGGGCATGCTGATCAGCATGGTCCAGTTCCAGGTGTCCTTGGCGCGGGCCGTGAAGGCGTCCGGCCGGTCGGACCACCAGAGGCCCTCCAGCGGCGCCACGACGAAGTCGCCGCCCGCCGTCTGCCTGGCGGCGGACTTGAGCGTGTAGGCGACGGCGTAGAGCGCCCCGACCGCCTCGGTGTACGCGGGCGCGGTGTTCGGGTTCCCGCTGCCGTCGACGGCGATGAACTGCTGCTCCGGAACGTCGGTCAGGGCCCATGCGGTGTTCCTCGGAGCGTAGAACTGCTTCTGCTCGCGCTTGACGTCGTACGGTGCCACGGCGGTGTCTCCTCCTGGGTTTCCCGGTTCGGCCGGTCGTGCGGGTACGGGTCCTTCGGGAACGTGCGCACCGCCCAGCGAGGCGCGGTACCGGGACAGCCAGGACTGTTCGGCGGACAGCTGGCCGAGGCTGTGGTCGAAGATCGCGCGGACGAACTCCGGGGCGTGCCGCTCGTCCGCCGCGGCCCGGCGGACGTGCTCGATCTGCGCGGCTAGCGCCCCGGCCCGTCGGTCGAGGGCCGCGATCAGCCGCTCGGGGTCGACGGCCGGCTGGTTGGCGAGCCCGACCAGGAGGCGGGGGAAGACCGGCCGGAGTTCCGCGATCGCCTCCTCGGCGGCGACGGAACAGGCCCGCCGCCCCTCCGCCGTCGCGGTGTACACCTTGCGCGCCTTGGCGCCTCCCGGGCGGGACGCGTCGGTCTGGGTGATCAGGCCGCGCTCGCGGAGCTTCGTCAGCAGGTAGTAGATCGAGCTGAACCCGATCTCCGTCCACTCGCGCATGCCGCGCTCGGCGATCACCGCTTCCAACTCGTAGCCGTGTCGGGGCTGTTCCACCAGCAGGCCGAGCAGGGTCAGCTCGGCCGCGGTCAGGCCTGGGGTCATGCGCCTATTCTAGTGCTGGAATAGGCGGGCGCGGGCGGCCGGGGCCGATCCGTGCCGACCGGCCCCGGCCCACCCCCTGCCACTTGCGCGTACCGTCCGGCCCGGCTTCACCAGGCGACCGGCAGCTCCCGCAGTCCGGTGATGAGGGAGTCCGGGCGGACGGCCGGCTCGGCGTCCGGGGAGGCGAGCCGGAGGCCGGGCAGCCGGCGGAACAACGTGGCGAGGGCGATCTGCAGCTCGGCGCGGGCGAGCGGCTGGCCCAGGCACTGGTGGACGCCGAAGCCGAAGGCGACGTGCCGCCGGGCGTCCCGGTCCACGTCCAGCTCGTCGGCGGGACGGCCGCCCGGGGCGCGGAACAGCTCCTCGTCCCGGTTGGCGGTGGAGAGCATGGCGATCACCCCCTCGCCGGCCCGGATCAGGGTGCCGCCCAGCTCGACGTCCTCCAGGGCGACCCGGGGCAGCCCGGTGTGGACGATGGTGAGGAGGCGCAGCAGCTCCTCCACCGCGCCGGGGACGGCCGCCGGATCGGCGAGCCGGGCGGCCTGCTCCGGGTGGCGGAGCAGCAGCAGGGTGGAGAGCGCGATCATGTTGGCGGTGGTCTCGTGGCCGGCGACGAGCAGCAGCAGGCCGGTGGAGGCGATCTCCCGGAGGCTGAGGTCCTCGCGGGCGACCAGCCGGCTGAGGATGTCGTCGCCGGGCCGGTGCCGCTTCTGCGCGGCGAGGCCGCCGAGGTAGTCGAGCAGTTCCTGCTGCGCCCGGCCGACCTGCGCCTCGTCGGCCGTGGTGCTGATCAGCACCCGGCTGAGGTCCTGGAACAGCTGCCGGTCCTCGTAGGGGACGCCGAGCAGCAGGCAGATCACCAGCGAGGGCACCGGCAGGGCGTACCGGGCGACCAGGTCGGCGGGGGAGCCGGCGGCGGCCATCCGGTCGACCGCCTCGTCGACGATCTGCTGGATCCCGGGCCGCATCGCCTCCACCCGCTTGACCAGGAAGTCGCCGGTGACCATGCGGCGCAGCCGGGCGTGTTCGGGGTCGTCGAGCCGCAGGAAGCTGGGATTGGCCGCGATGAGCTCGCGCCGGCCGGGGATGAGGACGGGGAACTCGGGCCGCCGGGCGTCCGCGCTGAACCGGCGGTCGGAGAGCACCGTGCGGACCTCGGGGTAGCCGGTCACCAGCCAGCAGGAGGAGCCGTCCAGCAGTCCGGCGCGGGTGACGCTGGCCGCCCGGGCGGCCTCGGTGTAGGCGGGCGGCGGGGCGAAGGGGCAGCCGCTGTCGTGGGGCGCGGGCAGCAGCGGGGCGGGGGCGGTGGGCGTGCTCGTCAAGGTGGGGTCTCCTTGCGTGGCAAGTGGCAACTGGCGACTGGCGGGCGGCACGTGGCGCCTGGCGCGCGAGCGCGGGCTACGCGCCGGTGCCGTCCTCGGTGACGGTGATCGCCCCGCCCGGGCAGAGCTCGGAGGCGAGTCGCACGTCGGCGTACTGCGCCGGTGCCAGGACGGTCAGACGGAGTCTCACCAGGCCGTCGTGGTCGTCCTGTTCGAAGACCTCCGGCACGGTCGTGACGCACTGGCCGGAGCTGCAGCAGCGGTCCTGGTCGATGCTCACCTGCATGTACGGACACCTCTCACTGGTGTGGCACCGGATCACCCGGGCCGGCCGCCCCCCGCTGTCCTTGTCAACCTAACCGCCGCTCTGTCGCACACGAAGGGTGCGTCGCCGCACTCGCGCAAATTGGCCGATTCCACGTCGAACGTGAATACCGGTGAAAAGTGACATGTTTGAGGAAACGTCAGGTGACGGCCCGGCCCGGCCGGTTGCGGGCGGATTCCTCAGAGGCCCTCGGCGGCCGCGATCCCGCGGACGGTGGCGACGGTGTCCGCCTCGGCCGCGGCCTTGTCGGGGCGGTAGCGGAGCACGCGGGCGAAGCGGAGGGCCAGGCCGGCTGGGTAGCGGGGGCTGCGCTGGACGCCGTCGAAGGCGATCTCCACGACCAGTTCCGGCCGTACCCGCACGGTGTAGGCGTCCCGGTCGACCTCGCGGGCGAGGAGTTCGGCGGTCTGCCAGGCGAGTGTCTCGTCGGTCAGGCCCTTGAACGTCTTGCCGAGCATCACCCAGGGGCC
The DNA here is from genome assembly GCF_040643935.1 of Kitasatospora sp. NPDC047058. NCBI lineage: Bacteria > Bacillati > Actinomycetota > Actinomycetes > Kitasatosporales > Streptomycetaceae > Kitasatospora > Kitasatospora sp. NPDC047058. The sequence goes on from NZ_JBEYVJ010000270.1 coordinate 8,496, forward strand.
GAGCCCGGGTTCGCCGGCCGCCCGGGCGCCGAGGTGGAGGTTGCTGAGGAAGCCGCGGCGGCGGCCGCTGCCCCACTCGGCGGCCAGCACCACGAGGTCCAGGGTGTGCCGGGGCTTGACCTTGATCCACCCGGCGCCGCGCCGGCCGGCCGCGTAGACCGCCGCCGGGTCCTTGGCCAGGACGCCCTCGTGGCCCAGCGCCAGGGTGTCCCGGAAGAAGGCGTGCGCCTGCTTCGCGTCCGCGGCCTCGGTGCGCGCCACCCGCAGGCCGGCGGGCACCGCCTCGGCCAGCGCGGCCCAGCGTTCCCGGCCCGGCCGGTCCACCAGGTCCGCGCCGTCGCGGTGCAGCAGGTCGAAGAAGTAGGCGTTGAGCGGCACTTCGGCGCGCAGCCGGGCCGGGTCCTGGCGGGAGGCGGTCCGGGCGGCGGTCTCCTGGAACGGGCGCGGGCGGCCGTCCGGGCCGAGCGCGATCGCCTCGCCGTCCAGCACCGCCGAGCGCAGCGGCAGGGCGAGCGCGGCCTCGGCCACCTCGGGCACCCGGGCGGTGATGTCGTCCAGGCTCCGGGTGAACACGGCGACGTCCCGGCCGTCCCGGTGCACCTGGACCCGGATCCCGTCGAGCTTCCACTCCAGCGCGGCCGGGCCGATCCGGTCCAGAGCGGCGGCGACGTCCGGCGCGGAGGCGGCCAGCATCGGCCGGACCGGGCGGCCGACCTCCAGCCCGAACGCGTCCAGGGCCGGCACGCCCCCGGTCAGCGCCGCCTCGGCGACCGCACGGGCCGAGCCGCGGAACATCAGCGCCCGCCGCACCGCTGCGGCCGGCACGCCGGTGGCCTGGGCGACGGCGTCCGCCACCACCGCGTCCAGGGCGCCCTGCCGCAGCTCGCCGACCAGCACCGCGCGCAGGAAGGCCTGCTCGACGTCGGTGGCCCGCTCGAACAGCGCGGTCAGCAGCCGCCGGCGCTCGGCCTGCGCGCCGCCGCCGTGCACCTCGGCGATGGCCTCCAGTGCCCGCTCGGCCTCCCGGACCCCGAGCGACGGCTCGGCGGCGGGCGGTGGCAGGGCGCGCAGTGCGGCCGGGCCGATGCCGGTCCGCAACCGGTGCGACTCGCCGGAGAGCAGCGCCACCGCCGCGGGCGCCTCGGCGGGGCCGAGCACGCGCAGGCAGTCGGCCAGCAGCGTGATCTTGGCCCGGCGGCCGGGCTCGCCCGCCACGGCGCGGGAGGTCTCGGCCAGGTGACGGAGCAGCATGCGGGGGCTCCTCGGGGGAGTGCGGCCCGGGCGGGCGGGAGCCTCCGGGTGCGTCGGGCAACGCCCGCCGGTCGCGCGGCGCCGGGAGTTGCCGGACCCACCCAGCATCGGCGACCGGGCACGCCCCGGGGAGCAGGACACGCCTGTCGCGGCGGCCGCGCCGACGGGCGCCGATCCGTAGCGAACCGGAGCATGGACTTGTCCGCGGTGTCCAGCCACAGCGGGCCGACGGACCGTCATGCTGGCGCGGTACCGCGTGCGGCGCACCGCCGCGCGCCGACCGTGGTCCCGCCACCCCTGGAGGCCGAGATGACTCCCCGCAGCACCGCCGCCGGCACCGAGGCCGCTGCCACCGGCGCCGC
>NZ_JBEYVJ010000271.1:0-10054 GCF_040643935.1 Kitasatospora sp. NPDC047058
CGGCACCCAGACCGGCGGTTCGGTGATCCGGCCCGCCGCCTACTGCGGGGTGGTCGGCTTCCGGTCGACGCACGGGCGGATCCCGCTCGCCGGGGAGGCGGCCGAGCAGCTCGGGGTGCCGTACGCCTGGGGCGGCGGCGACCGGCTGGGCCCGGGCCTCGGCTTCTGCGACGAGGAGAACGGCTACCTGGACGGCCAGTGCCTCGGCGAGAGCACGGTCGGCTTCGACTGCAGCGGGCTCTCGCTCTACTGCTGGTACCGGGCGAGCGGCGGCGCGGTGGAGCTAGCCCACTACACCGTCGCGCAGTACCACCGGTCCGCGCCGGTCTCCCGCTCCGGCCTGCTCCCCGGCGACCTGCTGTTCTTCTCCCGCCCGGACGCCCCGCTGCACCACGTCGGCGTCTACGCGGGCGACGGCGCGATGATCCACGCCCAGCACACCGGCACCCTGGTCGCCCGCCTCCCGGACGTGTTCGACGACCCGCACTGGGGTGCCGAGTTCGCCGGCGCCCGCCGCCCGCAGCCGCTCACCTGACCGGGCCGCCCCGCCCGGGCGGCCCGCACGGCCCGGGCGCGGCCCGCTCGACCTGGGCGCGCCCGGCCAGGACCCACTAGGTTCTTCCGTGAGCCGTGAGCCGTCCGACCCCAGGAGCCCGTCGTGGACGCCCTGTACAACCGCCTGCTCGTGTCCCGCTTCACCGAGTGCTTCGAGTTCTACCGCGAGATCCTGCCGGCCCTGACCGGCGCCACCCTGGTCAAGGGCTCCCCGAACGGCCCGTACGCCAACTGGGACGCCGACGGCCAGGCCGTGCTGGCGCTGTACGACCGCGGGCTGCTGGCCATCACCCTGGGCACCGCCGGGCTCCCCGCCGAGCCGCCGCCCGTCCAGGACACCGCCATGATGGTCTTCCGGGTGGACAACGTGGACGAGGCCCTCTCCCTCTGCCTGCGCAACGGCGGCTCGCTCGCCGCCGTCGCCACCAACCGCCCGGAGTGGGGACCGAACCTGCGGACCGCCCACCTCCGCGACCCCGACGGCCGCCTGATCGAGCTCCAGTCCTACTGACCGCCCCGCCGCCCGGCCACCCCGGGCGGGGGCTGCACGGGAGGCGGGCGGCAGCTCAGCCGCGGAAGACCTGGAGGGCGTCCACCCGGGCGTCGGCCGAGCAGCCGTGCCCCAGCAGCGGGGAACGTCCGTCGGCGCCGGGGACGTGGCCGACCACCGCCGCGCAGTAGCGGGTGTCGGGGACGGGCAGCGGACGCAGTGCGGCGGGCGATGCCGGGGCGGCGACGGCCGCACCGGCGAGCACGAGGCAGACGGCTGCCGCGGGAGCGGCGAGCCGGCAGGAGAGCCGGTGGGAGAGCCGGGCGAGGACGGGGCGCACGGGGGAACCTCCGATCGGGGGGCACGGCGGCCGTGGGCAGGCCACCGGGCCCATTCGAACGGCGGTCGCGCCGGCCCGGCGGGCCGACACACCGCACACCCCCGCTAGTCGTACGTATCCGACCGGACTCCCCCACCCCACCGCCCCACCGCCCCGCCACCGACCGGAGGTGCCCCTCAGGCCCGGGCCCCCTCCGCGTCCCACAACCCGGTGCTGCACGCCGCCACCAGGGCGCCGATCCGGGCCAGTACCTCCTCGGCCGGCAGCGGATCGAGCCGGCGCCCGTCCCGCAGCCGCAGGGCGACCCGGTCGTCCACCGCCTCCTTGGGACCGATCACCGCCTGGTACGGCACCAGCCTGGCCTCCCGGATCCGGGCGCCCAGGCTGCCGTGCTCGGGCCCGGCCACCTCGGCCCGCAGCCCCAGGTCGAGGCAGCGCTGCCGGAGCCGCCCGGCCTGCGGCACCTGCTCCTCGGAGAGCGGCAGCAGGACGAGCTGGGTGGGCGCGAGCCAGGCCGGGAAGGCACCGCCGTACAGCTCGATGAGGTGGGCGACCACCCGCTCGACGCTGCCGATGACACTGCGGTGGACCATCACCGGCCGGTGCTTGGCGCCGTCCGCGCCGATGTAGTGCAGGCCGAACCGCTCCGGCTGGTGGAAGTCGATCTGCACGGTGGACAGGGTCGACTCGCGCCCGGCCGCGTCGGCGATCTGGACGTCGATCTTCGGCCCGTAGAACGCGGCCTCGCCCTCCACCGCCTCGAACGGCACCCCGGACCGCTCCAGCACCTCGGTCAGCAGCGCGGTGGCCCGCTCCCACAGCAGCGGGTCCGCCACGTACTTGCCGCCCTCGCCGGGCAGCGAGAGCCGGTAGCGGACCGGGCGGATGCCGAGCGCGCGGTGCGCCTCGCGGATCAGCTCCAGCGCGGCCACCGCCTCGTCGGCGGCCTGCTCGGGGGTGCAGAAAACGTGCGCGTCGTTCAGCTGGATCGCCCGCACCCGGGTGAGCCCGCCGAGCACCCCGGACAGCTCGGACCGGTACATCCCGCCCAACTCGGCCATCCGCAACGGCAGTTCTCGGTAGCTGCGGGCGCGCGAGCGGTAGATCAGAGCATGGTGCGGACAGAGGCTGGGCCGCAGCACGACCTGCTCGGAGCCGAGGTCCATCGGCGGGAACATGTCGTCGCGGTAGTGCGACCAGTGGCCGGAGATCTCGTACAGCTCGCGTTTGCCGAGCACCGGCGAGTACACGTGCCGGTAGCCGGCCCGGCGCTCGCGCCCGCGGATGAACTCCTCCAGGGTGTGCCGGACGGCGGCGCCGTCGGGCAGCCAGTACGGCAGGCCCGCGCCCATCAGCGGGTCGGTGTCGAACAGGTCGAGCTCGCGGCCCAGTCGGCGGTGGTCGTTCACGGCGGTTCTCCACTCGGGGATCTGCGGGCGAGTGGACCACCGGTACGACGAAGCCCCGGGGCACTCGCCCCGGGGCTTCGGACTAGGTCAGCAGTCAGCGCGCCGGGACTCTCTCCGGCGTCGTCGTCTGGACGGCAGCAGCGCGCTTCATGTCCCCCACCGTAGCAGGGCGATGGCGCGTCCGGCGGTCATTTTCGCGGCCGCGGCCCGCCCTCAGTACAGGACCTCGCAGCCGCGCCCGGCCAGTGCGTCCAGCAGCCGGCGCGAGGGGGTCACCTCGTTCCACCGCAGGTCGAGCTTCTCCAGCGCCGGCAGCGCCACCGGACCGGCCAGCCAGTCGGGCAGCGCGGCGATCCGGTTGCCGCGCAGGTCCAGGCGGCGCAGCAGCGGCAGTCCGGCGAGCTGCGGCGGGACTTCGGCGAAGGCGTTCTCCCGCAGCTCCAGCTCGCGCAGCTCCGCGAGCTTCGTCACGGAGGGCGGAAGCGCCGTCAACCGGTTGCCGCGCAACCAGAGTTCGCGCAGCCCGCCGAGCCGGCCGAGCGAGTGCGGCAGCGAGGTGAGCCCGTTGTGCTGCGCCCGCAGCTCGACCAGGCCGGCCATCTCGCCGAGGGTGTCCGGGAGTTCGGTGAGCCGGTTCTCGCCGACGTTGAGGTAGCGCAGCGCGGTGAGGCGCCCGAGCGCGTCCGGCAGCCGGGTGAGGGCGTTGTCGTGCAGGTAGAGGAAGCCGGTGAGCCCGGTGAGCTCGCCGACCTCCTCCGGCACGGCGGTGAGCGCGTTGTGCCCGAGGTCGAGGGTCCGCAGCCGCTGCAACCGGCCGATCCCGGGCGGCAGTTCGGCCAGTCCGGTGTCCGCGAGGATCAGCACCGTCAGCTCGGTGCGCTCCCAGACGCCCTCGGGCACGGTTCCGAGCTGCTGCCGCCAGAGGTTGAGGATGGTGTCCGTCACGCGCCCCATTCTCCCGCGCCCCCGGCCGCCGCCGTCGCGCAGGCCGCACGCGGTCGACGCCGGGCGGCCCGGGGCCGGTGGCTGGCCGCGGACTTGCTAGGGTCGCCCGGTGTCGCCGAACGGGGGGTTCATGAACAGGCGGTCGGCCGTACTCGTACCGGCTTCGGTGGTGCTCGCACTGGTCGCCGGCGGCTGTGCGGGCGCCGGCGGCACCACCCCGGCCGCTCCCGCGATGCCGGCGCTGGACGTCCAGGACCTCCGGGCCCGCCTGCTCACGCCGGACGACCTCGGCGCCGACTACGCCGTACCGGTCGTCATGAGCGCCGATTCCACCGCGGAGAAGCACGGTTGCCCGTCGGGGAAGGGCCCGTCCGGCGACGCCGACGGTTCCCGGCGCTCCTTCGCCGCGAAGGCCGACATCTCGTTCACGTCCGCCCGCGCCGGCGGCGGGTCGCTCCAGGAAACGCTGCACAGCGACACCCCTGCGAAGCTGTCGGCGGGCCTGAGGGCGAAGGTCGCCGCCGAGCTCTCCTGCCCGTCCTACACGATCACCGACCCCGTGACGGTGCAGGTCACCGTCACCCGGCTCGACGCGCCTCCGCTCGGCGACGAGCAGTACCGGCAGACGACGACCGTCACCGTCGCCGGGACGACCACGACCTACCGGTGGGCCGCCGTGCGGGTGGGCAACGTCGCCGTCGTGCTCCAGGGCTCCCCGGACCTGGTCGACGGGCAACTGCCCGCGGCCGTGCGCAGAGCCGCCCCGGCGACCGGGCGTCCGTGAGGCGACCGGCCCCACCGGGCCCGCCGAACCCGGCCGGCCGTCTGCCCGGTGCGTATGAGCTCAGGCACTGCCTGGCGCATGGCTGATCCACGCCCGCCGTGGGCCGGGCCGGGCCGACGACGGGGCAACGCCGGGTGCCGCCCCGCAGGCGGCGCAGCGGTCCGCGCCGGTGTGGGCCGGTCCGCCCGCCGCCGGGCCGGCTCGCCCTGACACGCCGGGGCCGCCGTGCGACGGTGGATACGGGACCGCGGCCCGGGGCACGCGTGTCGCCGCCGCGCGCAGGGTCCCCAGCCGACCGGGGTGATCAGCTCCTGGAGGATGCGTCATGCGGGCGAGGGACAGGGCACCGGGCGGGCCCCGGGGCGAGCACACGGCACGGGCCCGGGGCGCGGCGGAGGACGGACGGCCGGGCGGGAAGGCGCCCGACCGGGGTGCCGGGCGCACCCGGCGGGCGACGGAGTGGGGCCGGGCGAAGTACGCGGGGTCGTGGGCGGAGAACCTGGGGCACCGGCTGGGTGCGTTCGACCTCCTCACCCACGCCCTGCAGCTGGCCGCCACGCTGCTCCTGTGCGCGGTCCCGTTCGTCCTCATCACCTCCGCCCTGGCCGGGCGGTCGGCGGTCTCGGCGCTGAGCCTGCGGCTGGGCCTGAGCCACGAGGCCGCGGCGGACATCGGCGGCCTGTTCGCCTCCTCCGTGGCCACCTCCGGGACGGTCACCGGCATGTCGTGGGTCTTCTTCATCCTGGGCGGCCTCGCCACCTCCGCCTCGCTCCAGAGGCTGTACCAGCAGATGTTCCGGCTGCGTCCGCAGGGGCCGCGGGACCGGCTGCGGTCGCTGGCCTGGCTGGCCGGGGTGGTGGGCTGGGCCGCCCTGGGCACCTCGGTGGGGAAGGTGGTCTACGACAGTGCACCGGTCCTGTGGTGGATCCTCAACGTCCCGGCGTTCATCGCCTTCTGGTGGTTCACGATGTGGTTCCTGCTGGCCGGGCGGGTCGCCTGGCGGAGGCTGCTGCCGTGCGCGGTCGCGACCGCCCTGTACTGGATGGGCATGCTGGTCTTCTTCCACTTCGTGTTCTCCGACATGGTCACCGACTACGACCGGGAGTACGGGCCGATCGGCGTGGTGTTCGCCCTGATGTCGCTCTTCATCGCGATCGGGGTGGTGATCATCCTGGGCGCGGCCACGGGCATGATGTGGCACGACCGCGGCATGTCGCTCCGGGCCGCGGCCGCCAGGATGCGGCGGGCGTCATGATGCCCGGCACCGGCATGGAGCCCGAGGACCCGCCCCAGGACCAGGCCGCGGACCGGCCCTCGGCCCGCAGGATCGTCTGGACGGTGCTCCGGGTGGCCGGCTCGGTCACCGCGCTGCTCGCCCTGTACTACCTGCTGCCGCTGGACCACTCGTCCTCGACCGCCACCGTCTCGATGCTGCTGGGCGGGCTGGCGGGGTTCGTCGCCCTGGTCGCCCTCCAGGTCCGCTCGATCATCCGCTCCCGGCACCCGGGGCTGCGGGCCGCCGAGGCCCTGGCCACCAGCGTGCCGTTCTTCCTGCTGCTGTTCGCGGCCACCTACGTCGGGCTGGCGGCCCTGTCGCGCGCCAGCTTCGGCATACCGCTGTCCCACACCAACGGGCTGTACTTCAGCGTCACCGTGTTCTCGACCGTCGGGTTCGGCGACATCACCGCCAAGTCCGATACGGCCCGGCTGGTGGTCACCGTCCAGATGCTCGCCGACCTGGTCGTCCTCGGCCTGGCCGTCAAGGTCATCGTGGGCGCGGTCCAGCGCGGCCGGCAGCGCAAGGCCGGCCGGGACGGCACCCCGGACGGAGGCGGGGAACGGTGACCGCGACCGGACCGGGCCGACCGGAGCCGTCGGCACCTGGGCAGGCCGGGCAGCCCGAGCAGACCGGGAACGGCCGGCGTGCCGGTGCCCGGGTGACGTTCGTCGACCACGTGCGCGCGGACGGCGTCGTGGTCCGGTGGGAGTCGCGGCGCCACCGCAAGCACCAGCAACCCGCCACCGCGTCGACCTGGTGGGCGCCGGCCGACCGCGGCTGGTGGATCGCGGTGCTGTTCGCCGTCGGGTCGCTGCTGTTCGCCGTCGGGTCGGTGCCCGGGTACACCGGCGCGGTCGGGGCCCGGTGGGACACCGTCACCTACTTCACCGGCTCGCTGTTCTTCACCGCGGCGTCCTTCCTCTGCTACCGCGAGGCGGTCGACGCCGCCCCGCCCGCCGACAACCCGGCGCACCGGCGGTTCTTCGTCCGCCAGCCCCGGCGGATCGACTGGTGGGCCACCGGGATCCAGCTGGCCGGCACCCTCTACTTCAACGTGAGCACCGGCGTCGCCATGGCGTCCAACCTCTCCGCGGAAACCGCCCACCAGCACGTCTGGCGGCCCGACGCGATCGGCTCGGTGTGCTTCCTGGTCTCCAGCCTCCTCGCCTGGTACGAGACCTGTCACGGCTGGGCCGCCTGGCGGCCGGCGGCCTGGTCCTGGTGGATCACGCTGGCCAACCTGGTCGGATCCGTCGCCTTCGGCGTCTCCGCCGTGGCCGGGTACATCGACCCGGTCACCGGCCAGGTACGCAACGCCACGGAGGCCGACACGACGACCCTGATCGGCGCGCTCTGCTTCCTCGCCGGCGCCGTCCTGCTGCTGCCGGAACGCACCGAGGAGACCGGCGAACGGGCCGCCGCGCCGACGGGCGGCGGCCCCGCTCCCCCGTAGCCGGTGGACGCGCCCCGCCCGCCGCCGCCGTTCCCGGGATGGCGCACGCCCGCGTGCCGAGCCCCGGCCGGGCCCGTAATGTCCGAATCCGGGTCCGAAACCGATACGTGAGGTGACCGGTGGCTCTGCACAACGCCCAGGAACCGGCGGCCGACCCCGCCGTCGACATCTTCGCCTCGCCGCTGAGCGAGCACCCCCTGCCCAAGCGGGCCATGCCGGACTTCCCGGTCCCGCCGTCCGTGGTGTTCCAGCTGCTGCGCAACGAGCTCCTGCTGGACGGCAACGCCGCGCAGAACCTCGCCACCTTCTGCACCACCTGGGCCGACGACGAGGTCCGCCGGCTGATGGACCTCTGCCTCGACAAGAACATCGTCGACAAGGACGAGTACCCGCAGACCGCGGAGATCGAGTCCCGGTGCGTGAACATCCTCGCCGACCTCTGGCACGCCCCGGCCGGCTCCGGCAGCACCAACGCGGTCGGCTGCTCCACCACCGGCTCCAGCGAGGCGGCCATGCTCTGCGGCCTCGCCCTGAAGTGGCGCTGGCGCGACCGCCGCCGCGCCGCCGGCCAGTCGACCGAGCGGCCGAACCTGGTGTGCGGGCCGGTCCAGGTCTGCTGGGAGAAGTTCGCCCGCTACTTCGACGTCGAACTGCGCCAGGTGCCGGTGGAGCCCGGGGCGACCGGCCTGCAGCCGCACCAGCTGCGCGCGTACGTCGACGAGAACACCATCGGCGTCGTCGCGATCCTCGGCGTCACCTACACCTGCACCTACGAGCCGGTCGCGGAGATCGCCGCCGAGCTCGACCGGATGCAGGTGGAGACCGGCCTCGACGTCCCGCTGCACGTCGACGCCGCCTCCGGTGGGTTCATCGCGCCGTTCCTCCACCGCGACCTGGTCTGGGACTTCCGGCTGCCGCGGGTCGCCTCGATCAACGCCTCGGGCCACAAGTACGGCATGGCGCCGCTCGGCGTCGGCTGGGCGCTGTGGCGCGACCAGGACGCGCTGCCCGAGGACCTGGTGTTCCACGTCTCCTACCTCGGCGGCGACATGCCGACCCTCGCCCTGAACTTCTCCCGCCCCGGCGGCCAGGTCGTCACCCAGTACTTCATGTTCCTGCGCCTGGGCCGCGAGGGGTACCGGCGGGTCTACCAGGCCTGCGCCGACACCGCCCAGCACCTCGCCCGGCAGATCGCCGAGATGGGCCCGTTCACCCTGCTCTACGACGGCGCGGGCGCCCTGCCCGCGGTCTCCTACACCCTCACGGACCCCGGCTCCGTCGGCTGGAGCCTGTACGACCTCTCCGACCAGCTCCGCATGCGCGGCTGGCAGGTGCCCTCCTACCCGCTGCCGCCGGACCGCCAGGAGACCGTCATCCAGCGCGTCCTGGTCCGCCACGGCGTCGACCGCGACGAGATCGAGCTCCTCGCCGACGACATGCGCCGGGTGATCAAGCGCCTCGACGAGGGCCGCCCGCACGAATCGGACCGCGTCGGCTTCCACCACTGACCGGCCCCCGCCCCGGCCCCCGTTCCTGCTGCTCCGCCCGGGCGGTGTGCCCGGGCGGTTGCGGGACACGGTACGCCGCCGCGGTGGTGCGGATACGTCCGACTGGTACAACGGCCCTCGGACCGGTTCCCGGACGGTCCCGGCGGGGGTGCCGCCGCGGGCCGGGGCTCCGGCTCGTACTCCACCGCCGGCGAGGACGTGTCGCCGGCGGTGGCCTGCCCGTCGGCGACACGGAGGCGGTTCATGGGTGGACCAGGCAGCGCGCCACAGCCCCCGGTGATCACGTGGGTGCGGTACGACGACGGTGTCCTGGCCGTCGCGTGGAGCGGCCCCGGGAAGCCGAACGCCGGGGTGACGTACGTGGTGCAGGTGGTGGACGACGACCGCACGGTGGCGGAGGCGTGGGCCGGGGCGGCGACCGATGCCGCACTTCCGCTCCACGCCGTGCCCGGCGAGGTCTACCGCGCCCGGATCGCGATGTACAACCTCGCTTCGGGCCCGACGCTGTCTCCCGAGGTCACGATCGTCACCGACACCTCCACGGTCGAGCGGGCCGAGACGGACCCGGTGACCGGCGCCGTGACGCTGACCTGGAAGGCCGCGGACACCGACGAGTTCCTGCTCCGCTACGTGGTCAACGGCACGGCCCCGGGCCCGGAGGTCCCGGTCTCCGGCGGATCGTTCGTCATCGACCTGCCGCCGCCCGCGGGCTCGACCGTGGCGGCCGCCCTCGCCCGGGTCCGCACCGGTCAGGACGCGGTGTCCATCGGCCCGCACGGCCCCGCGCTCGCGGCACCGACGGAGCGGCCCGAACTGGTCGAGGCCGCGTACGACGCCCCGCCCGCCGCCGGCCCGCCCGACGCCGGCCTGCTCGCGGTGGCCTGGACCGCCGTGCCCGCCGCGGACGCCTACCGGGTCAGCGTGCTGGACGAGGGCGGGCTGTTCTTCCGGGCCGCCGAGGTGCGCGCGCCCGTGACGACGGCCGGGCTGGACCCCGGCCTCGTCGACGGCGGCACGTACCGCGTCGTCGTCCAGGCCGTGAACGGCGTGGGCTCCGGGCCGCCGTCGGCACCGCTCGCGGTCCAGCTCGCCGCGCCGGGCATCACGGCGGTGACGTCGGACGCCGCCACGGTGTCGGTCGCCGTGGTGCCGCCGGAGTTCACCCCCACCGGGTACGACGTGGTGCTGCTGCGCGACGGCGTCCCGGTCCGCCGGGAGACCGTGGCCCCCGCGTCGACGCTGTCGCTCGCCGTTCCCGGGCCGCTGCCGCGGGGCGCGGCGTACGCGGTGT
>NZ_JBEYVJ010000272.1:0-10034 GCF_040643935.1 Kitasatospora sp. NPDC047058
CGGCGCACGGCCGCGCCCCAGGCCGCGACCGGTGCCGACGCCGCGGACGCGCTGCGCCGCCGCCTGGCCGGCCTGTCCGGCCAGGAGCGCGACCGGATGCTGCTGGACCTGGTGCGGGCGCACGTGGCCGCGGTGCTCGGACACGCCTCCACCGACGCCGTCGAGCCCACCCGGGCCTTCACCGACCTGGGCTTCGACTCGCTGACCGCGGTGGAGCTGCGGAACCGCCTGCGGACGGAGACGGGGCTGCGGTTGCCGGCCACGCTGGTCTTCGACTTCCCCACCCCCGTCGCCCTGGCCGGGCTGCTGCGCGACGAGCTGGCGGGCGGCCTGCCCGCCGCGGCCGGGCCGGTCCGTCCGGCCGGTGCGGCGGCGGACGAGCCGGTCGCGATCGTCGGCATGGCCTGCCGGTTCCCCGGCGGCGTCGCCGGGCCGGAGGAGCTGTGGGACCTGCTGGCCGGGGGCCGGGACGCGATCGGCCCGTTCCCGCAGGACCGCGGCTGGGACCTCGACGCCCTGTACGACCCGGACACCGAGCACGCCGGCACCTCCTACACCCGGGAGGGCGGCTTCCTCCAGGACGTCAGCGGGTTCGACCCGGCGTTCTTCGGGATCAGCCCGCGCGAGGCGCTGGCGATGGACCCGCAGCAGCGCCTGCTGCTGGAGACCTCCTGGGAGGCCTTCGAGCGGGCGGGCATCGACCCGGCCGCGCTGCGCGGCAGCCAGACCGGCGCGTTCGTCGGCGGTTACAGCTCGGGGTACGCGGCGATGAGCCTCGACGGCGACTCGGAGTTCGAGGGCATCGACAGCCACGTGATGACCGGGAACGCGACCAGCGTCCTGTCGGGCCGCCTGTCGTACACCCTCGGCCTGGAGGGTCCCGCCGTGACGATGGACACGGCGTGCTCCTCGTCGCTGGTGGCGCTGCACATGGCCTGCCAGTCGGTCCGGGCGGGGGAGTGCTCGCTCGCCCTCGCCGGCGGCATCACGGTCACCGCGGCCCCGGACGGGTTCATCGCCTTCTCCCAGGCCCGTGGTCTGGCGGTGGACGGGCGCTCCAAGGCGTTCGCCGCGTCCGCCGACGGCATGGGCATGGCCGAGGGCGTCGGCATGCTCGTGGTGGAGCGCCTGTCGGACGCCCGCCGCAACGGGCACCCGGTGCTGGCGGTGATCCGCGGTTCCGCCGTCAACCAGGACGGTGCGTCCAACGGTCTGACGGCGCCGAACGGCCCGTCCCAGCAGCGGGTGATCCGCGCCGCGCTGGCCGGGGCCGGGCTGTCGGCCGCCGAGGTGGACGCGGTGGAGGCGCACGGCACGGGCACCAAGCTGGGCGACCCGATCGAGGCCCAGGCGCTGCTCGCCACCTACGGCCAGGACCGTCCCGGGGACCGGCCGGTGTTCCTCGGCTCGGTGAAGTCCAACATCGGGCACACCCAGGCGGCCGCCGGCGTGGCCGGGGTGATGAAGATGGTGCTGGCCCTGCAGCACGAGGAGCTGCCGCCGACGCTGCACGTCGACGAGCCGTCGCCGCACATCGACTGGTCCGCCGGACACGCGAGGCTGCTCACCGAGGCGGTGCCGTGGCCGGCGAACGGGCGGCCGCGCCGGGCGGGCGTGTCCTCGTTCGGCATGAGCGGCACCAATGCGCACGTCATCCTGGAGGAGGCCCCGGCCGACGGGGCCGCCGAGGCGGAGGCCACGGCCCCGGAGCCGGTGCTGACGGGCGCCGGCGCGTGGGTCCTGTCGGGCCGGTCGGCGAAAGCGCTGTCGGGCCAGGCGGGCCGGCTGCGCGAGTGGGTGACCGCCCGGCCGGAGCTCGGGCCGGAGGACGTCGCCTGGTCGCTGGCGGCGACCCGGTCCCGGTTCGAGCACCGGGCCGTCGTCGTGGGCGGTGACCGCGCGGAGCTCGTGACGGGGCTGGAGAGCCTGACGGCGGGTGCGTCCGCCGGATCGGTGCTGTCCGGTGTGGCCCGCTCCGACGCGCGCCCGGTGTTCGTCTTCCCGGGCCAGGGGTCGCAGTGGGTCGGCATGGGCCGGGAACTGGCCGAGGCCAGCCCGGTGTTCGCCGCGCGGCTGGCCGAGTGCGCGAAGGCCCTGGCGCCGTTCGTGGACTGGTCGCTGGACGAGGTGCTCGCCGGTGCCGAGGGCGCGCCGGAGATGAAGGCCGCGGACGTCGTCCAGCCGGCGCTGTGGGCCGTGATGGTGTCGCTGGCCGCCGTCTGGGAGGCCGCGGGCGTGGCGCCCGAGGCGGTGGTCGGCCACTCGCAGGGCGAGATCGCGGCGGCCACGGTCGCCGGGATGCTGTCGCTGGACGACGGCGCCCGGGTGGTGGCGCTGCGCTCGCAGTCGCTGAAGGTGCTGGCGGGTCTCGGCGGGATGCTCTCCGTGAGCCGGCCCGCCGCCGTCGTCGAGGAGCGCATCGCCTGCTTCGGCGAGCGTCTCTCGCTGGCCGCGGTCAACGGCCCCTCGGCCGTGGTGGTTTCGGGCGATCCGGAGGGCCTGGAGGAACTGAAGGCGGAGTTCGAGGCGGAGGGCGTGCGCGCCCGGATGGTCGCCGTCGACTACGCCTCGCACAGCGCCCAGGTCGAGCGGCTGGAGGAGGAGATCCGCTCCGTCCTGGCCGGTGTGACGCCGCGCCGGGGCCGCATCCCGATGGTGTCGGCGATGACCGGCGAGACGCTGACGGGCGAGGAGTTGGACGCCGCCTACTGGTACGCCAGCCTCCGCGCGACGGTGCACTTCGACCGCGCCGTGCGCACCCTGGCCGGCCAGGGCCACCGCGTGTTCGTCGAGGTCTCCCCGCACCCCGTCCTGCTGGGCGCGGTGACGGAGTCGCTGGAGGAGGTCGCGCTGGAGGCGGGCGCGGCCGCCGTGCCCGCCGCCGTCTGCGGCACGCTGCGGCGTGACGACGGCGGCGCGACTCGCCTGGTCACCTCGCTGGCCGAGGCCTTCGTCAACGGCGCGCCGGTGGACTGGACGGCCGTCCTGCCGGCCGGTGCGCGGGTAGACCTGCCGACGTACGCCTTCCGGCACGACCGGTTCTGGCCGAAGGTCCCGTCGGCGCTGCCGGCCGGCTCCCCGGCCGCCGGCCGGGACGGGTCGGGCACGGCGGCCGAGGCGGCGTTCTGGGCGGCCGTCGAGGACGGCGACCTGGACCGGCTCGTGGACACGCTGGCGATCGAGGACCAGGAGCACCGGCTCGGCGAGCTGCTGCCCGCGCTGACCACCTGGCGGCGCCGTGACCTGGAGCGGTCGACGACCGCGAGCTGGCGCTACCGGATGGGCTGGGCGCCGGTCGCCGAGCCCGACCCGGGCGTGCTGTCCGGCACCTGGCTCGTCGCCGTCCCCGCGGAGTCGGCCGCCGGGGACCTCGCGCAGGGCTGCGCGGTGGCGCTGGGCGTGCGCGGTGCCGAGGTCGTGGTGGCCGAGGTCCCGGCCGGGACGACGGACCGCGACGCCCTGGCGGCCCTGCTCACGCGGGCGCTGCGGGACGCGGGCGCGGAACCGGCCGGTGTGGCCGGTGTGCTGTCGCTGCTGGCGCTGGACGAGACGCCGCTGCCGGACCACCCGGTGGTGGCCGGCGGGCTGGCCGCCACCCTGACCCTGATCCAGTCGCTCGGCGACGCCGGGATCGAGGCGCCGCTGTGGCCGGCCACCCGTGGCGCGGTCTCGGCCTCGCCCGGCGAGGTGCCGACCGGCCCGGTGCAGGCGCAGGTGTGGGGCCTCGGCCGGGTCGTCGGCCTGGAACACCCGGACCGCTGGGGCGGGTTGATCGACTTGCCCGAGGTGATGGACGACCGGGCCGGCGCCCGGCTGGTCGCGGTGCTCGCCGGCTGCGGCGAGGACCAGGTCGCCATCCGGCCGGCCGGGATGCTGGGCCGCCGGATGAGCCGGGCCGCCGAGGCGCGCGGCGAGGGCCGCTGGACGCCGCGCGGCACCGTGCTGATCACCGGTGGCACCGGCGCGATCGCCGGGCACGTGGCCCGCTGGCTGGCCGAAGGGGACGCGGAGCGCGTCGTGCTGACGGGCCGTTCCGGCCCGGCGGCCGCCGGTGTCGCCGCGACGGTCGCGGACCTGGCCGCCCGCGGCACCCGGGTGGACGTCGTCTCCTGCGACGTGAGCGACCGCCCGGCCGTGGCCGGGCTGGTGGCCTGGATCGGCGCGAGCGGCCCCGCGCTGTCCTCGGTGATGCACACCGCCGCCGTCCTGGACGACGGTGTCGTGGACCGCCTCACCCCGGCCCGGCTGGAGACGGTGCTGGCGGCCAAGGCCGCGAGCGCCCGCCACCTGGACGAGCTGACCGCAGGCCTGGACCTGGACGCGTTCGTGCTGTTCTCCTCCGCGGCGTCGACCCTCGGCTCCGCCGGGCAGGGCAACTACGCGGCCGCGAACTCCTACCTCGACGCCCTGGCCGAGAACCGGCGGGCCCGCGGGCTGTCCGGTCTGTCGGTGGCCTGGGGCCAGTGGGGCGGCGGCGGCCTGGCGGAGTCCAAGGAGGCGATCCGGGAGCGGATGAAGAAGCTCCCGATGTCGGCGATGGACCCGCAGCTGGCGGTCCGGGCGCTCGGCGAGTCGCTGCAGGGCCCCGACGCCGTCGTGACGGTCATGGACGTCGACTGGGCCGTGCTGGCGCAGACCGCGGTGGACCTGCCCAACGCACCGCTGGTCCGGGACCTGCCGGAGGTCCGCCGGCTCGCCACCGCGGCCACCCGGTCCGCGGAGGCCGCCGCGCCCGCCGAGGGCGAGCTGGGCCGCCGGCTGGCGGGCATGGACCGCGCCGAGCAGGAACGGGTCCTGACGGACCTGGTGCGGGCCGAGGCGGCCGTCGTCCTGGGCCATTCGTCGGCGGAGGGCGTGCAGGCCCAGCAGGCCTTCAAGGAGCTGGGCTTCGACTCGCTGACGGCGGTGGAGATCCGCAACCGGTTGAACACTGCGACCGGACTGCGGGTGCCCGCTACGTTGATTTTCGACTACCCCACTCCGGTGGCGGTGGCCGCCTGGCTGCGTACCGAACTCGCCCCGGACGAGACGGCTTCGGTGCCGGCGCTCGACGACCTCGACCGGCTCGAATCCAGCCTGTCGGGTGCGGCACCCGACCAGGACACGAGCGAGCGGATCACGAGGCGGCTGCAGAGCATTCTGTCGAAGTGGATCGAAAAGCAGGGCGAAGCGGAGTCCGGCACCGACGAGGTCGAACTCGAGTCGGCGACACCCGACCAGGTGTTTGAGTTTCTCGACAAGGAACTTGGTCTGTCCAACTAGTTACTTCGCGCTAATTGACGGCATTTTGGTAAGGGGTCAACTGTGGATAACCAAGAGAAACTCTTCGACTACCTCAAGAAGACTGCGGCCGAGCTCCAGGAGACGCGCAAGCGCCTGCACAGGCTGGAGGCCGGCGAGTACGAGCCGCTGGCGATCGTCGGCATGGCGTGCCGGTACCCGGGCGACGTCGAGACCCCCGAGGACCTCTGGCGGCTGCTGGCCGCCGGGGACGACGCGGTCGGCGAGTTCCCCACCGACCGCGGGTGGGACCTGGAGAGCATCTACGACCCGGACCCGGAGAAGTCCGGCCGCTCCTACACGCAGTCCGGCGCCTTCGTGAAGGACGCCAGCGGATTCGACGCCGCGTTCTTCGGGATCAGCCCGCGCGAAGCGGTCGCCATGGACCCGCAGCAGCGGCTGCTCCTCGAGGTCTCCTGGGAGGCCCTGGAACGCGCCGGAATCGACGCGGGGACGCTGAAGGGCAGCAAGACCGGTGTATTCGTCGGCGGTTTCACCTCGAACTACCTGGTGAACCTGGAGCTGGCGGAAGGGGGCACCGCCGGGCTGGAAGGTCACATGATGACCGGCAACCTGACCGCCGTGCTCTCCGGCCGCGTGTCCTACGTGATGGGCCTGGAGGGCCCGGCCGTCACGGTCGACACCGCGTGCTCCTCCTCCCTGGTGGCGCTGCACCTCGCCTGCCAGGCGATCCGCGCCGGGGAGTGCTCGATGGCGCTCGCCGGCGGTGTGACCGTCCTCGCGCAGCCGGGCATGTTCGTCGAGTTCTCCCGGCAGCAGGGCCTGTCGGTGGACGGCCGCTGCCGCGCCTTCTCCGAGGACGCCAACGGCACCGGCTGGGCCGAGGGCACCGGCATGATCGTCGTCGAGAAGCTCTCCGACGCGCGCCGCAACGGGCACAAGGTGCTCGCGGTGATCCGCGGCTCCGCGATCAACCAGGACGGTGCGTCCAACGGCCTGACCGCGCCCAACGGCCCGTCCCAGCAGCGCGTGATCCGTGCCGCGCTGGAGAACTCCCGGCTGTCCGCCGCCGACGTCGACGCGGTGGAGGCGCACGGCACCGGCACCAAGCTGGGCGACCCGATCGAGGCCCAGGCCCTGCTCGCCACCTACGGCCAGGAGCGCGGCGGCGACCAGCCGCTCTGGCTGGGCTCGGTGAAGTCCAACCTCGGGCACACCCAGGCGGCCTCCGGCGTGGCCGGTGTGATCAAGATGGTGATGGCGCTGCGCAACGAGCAGCTGCCGAAGACCCTGCACGTCAAGCAGCCCACGCCGCACGTCGACTGGGACGCCGGCGAGGTGGAGCTGCTGACCGAGCCCGTCGCGTGGCCGGCCGGTGAGCGCGTCCGCCGCGCGGGGGTCTCCTCGTTCGGCGGCAGCGGCACGAACGCCCATCTCATCCTGGAGGAGGCGCCCGCCGAGGACGCCGCGGCCGAGCCGGCCGAGGAGACCGCTCCTCCGGTCGTGTCCGGCGCCGGTGCCTGGCTGGTGTCCGGGCGTTCGGCGGAGGGCCTGTCGGCGCAGGCCGGGCAGCTGCGGGACTGGGCGGCCGGGCGTCCGGAGACGGAGCCGGCGGACGTGGCGTGGTCGCTGGCGACCACCCGCGCGACCTTCGAGCACCGCGCCGTCGTCGTCGGCGGCGACCGGGCCGGGCTGGTGGCCGGCCTGGAGAGCCTGGCCGACGGTGTGCCCAGCGGCGCCCTCGTCTCGGGCGTGGCCAGGACCGATGCGCGCCCGGTGTTCGTCTTCCCGGGCCAGGGCTCGCAGTGGGTCGGCATGGGCCGCGAACTGGCCGAGGCCAGCCCGGTGTTCGCCGCGCGGCTGGCCGAGTGCGAGGCGGCGCTGGCACCGTACGTCGACTGGTCGCTGACCGACGTGCTCGCCGGTGCGCCGGGCGCGCCGGAGATGAAGGCCGCGGACGTCGTCCAGCCGGCGCTGTGGGCCGTAATGGTCTCGCTCGCGGCCGTGTGGGAGGCCGCCGGGGTGGCCCCCGAGGCGGTGGCCGGCCACTCGCAGGGCGAGATCGCCGCCGCCACCGTCGCCGGGATGCTCAGCATCGAGGACGGCGCCCGGGTGGTGGCGCTGCGCTCGCAGTCGCTGAAGGTCCTCGCGGGCCTCGGCGGCATGCTCTCCGTGAGCCGGTCCGCCGCGGTGGTCGAGGAGCGGATCGCCCGGTTCGGCGACCGCCTCTCCCTCGCGGCGGTCAACGGCCCGGCCACCGTGGTGGTGTCCGGCGATCCGGAGGGCCTGGAGGAACTCAAGGCCGAGTTCGAGGCCGAGGGCGTGCGCGCCCGGATGGTCGCCGTCGACTACGCCTCCCACTCCGCCCAGGTCGAACGCCTGGAGCAGGAGATCATGTCCGTCCTGGCGCAGGTGACGCCGCGTCAGGGCCGCATCCCGATGGTGTCGGCGATGACCGGCGAGACCCTGACCGGCGAGGAGCTGGACGCCGCCTACTGGTACGCCAGCCTGCGCGCCACCGTCCACTTCGACCGCGCCGTGCGCACCCTGGCCGGCCAGGGCCACCGCGTCTTCGTCGAGGTCTCCCCGCACCCCGTCCTGCTCGGCGCGATGACCGAGTCGCTGGAGGAGGCCACCCAGGCGGCCGGCCCCGGCGCCGTCCCCGCCGCCGTGTGCGGCACGCTGCGCCGCGACGACGGCGGCGCGACCCGCCTGGTCACCTCCCTTGCCGAGGCCTTCGTCAGCGGCGCGCCCGTCGCCTGGGCCTCGGTGCTCCCGGCCGGCGAGCAGGTGGACCTGCCGACCTACGCCTTCCAGCACCAGCGGTTCTGGCCGAAGGGGACCCTGGGCGAGCTGCGCTCGTCGCGCTCCGGCGGTGGCGACCCGATGTCGCTGGGCCTGGGCGCCGTCGGCCACCCGCTGCTCGGCGCGGCGGTCGAACTGGCCGGCGGCGCCGGCCTGGTGTGCATGGGCCGGCTGTCGCTGCGCACGCACCCGTGGCTGGCCGACCACGCGGTCGGCGGGGTCGTGCTGCTGCCCGGCACCGGCTTCGTCGAGCTCGCGGTGCGCGCCGGCGACCAGGTCGGCTGCGGCCTGCTGGAGGAGCTGACGCTGCACGCGCCGCTGGTGCTGCCCGCCGACCGCAGCGGCGTCCAGCTGCAGGTGGTCGTCGCCGCGCCCGACGCGGAGGGCCGCCGCGGGGTCGAGGTGTTCTCCCGCCCCGAGGACGCGGCCGCGCAGCAGGCGTGGGTCCTGCACGCCGGCGGTGTGGTCGCCCCCGCCCTGACGGCCGGGAAGGCCGACGAGGACCTCGTGGCGTGGCCGCCGCGGGACGCCGTACCGGTGGACGTCACGGACCTGTACCCGGTGCACCTCGCCGAGGTGTACGGCCCCGCCTTCCACGGCCTGCGGGCCGCCTGGCGCCGCGGCGAGGACGTCTTCGCCGAGGTGGCGCTGCCGGAGGAGGTGGCGCAGGAGGCCGGCGCGTTCGGCCTGCACCCGGCGCTGCTCGACGCGGCCCTGCACGCCTCGGTCCTGGCGGAGCCGGTCGTCGAGGCCGGGCCGGGCCAGGTGCCGATGCCGTTCGCGTGGACCGGCGTCGAGCTGCACGCGGGCGGCGCGTCGGTGCTGCGTGTGCGGCTGCGCCAGGACGCCCAGGGCGGCCTGTCGCTGACCGCCGCGGACACCACCGGCGCTCCCGTGGTCACGGTGGGGTCGCTGGTGAAGCGGCTGGTCGCGATGGACCAGCTCCGGGCCGTCCACAACGAGCTGACCGATTCGCTGTTCGTCCAGGACTGGACCCCGGTGGCCGGGGCCGACGTCCCGGCCGGGGAGTGGGCGCTGCTCGGCCCCGACCGCTTCGGCCTGGTCGACGGACTGGACGCCGCGGGCGTGCCGCTGCGCTCCTTCGCGGACATCGCCGAGCTGGCCACCGCCGCCGCCGAGGCGGGCGGGGCCGGCCTGGGCACCGCCCTGGTGTGCGTCGACGCCCTGCTCGGCGCGGACGACAGCGCGGGCGAGGGCGAGGACTTCCCGGACGCCGTCCGGCGGGCCGGTGCCGCGGCGCTGCGGCTGGTCCGCGCATGGCTGGAGGAACCGCGCCTGGACGCCACGCGGCTGGTGGTCGTCACCCGTGGCGCGGTGGACGCGGTCGCCGGCGAGGCGGTGACGGACCTGGCGGCGGCCTCCGTCCGGGGCCTGCTGCGCTCGGCCCAGGCGGAGAACCCGGACCGGCTGGTCCTGGTCGACCTTCCCCCAGCCTCCGGCCGGGGGCGCCCCCACCTGGTCGACGCCGATGACCAGATCGCCCTGCTGCCCACCGTGGTCGGCGGCGACGAGCCCGAGCTGGCGCTCCGCGGACAGGCCGCCTACGGCCGCCGGCTGACCCGCCCCTCCGGCGAGCTGGTGCCGGTCGCCTGGCCGGCCGGGACGACGGCCGATCCGGCGGCCCGTTCGCTGCTGGTGACCGGCGGCACGGGAACGCTCGGTGCGCTGGTGGCCACGCACCTGGCGGCGACCGGACGGGCCGGCGGCGTGGTGCTGACCAGCCGCTCGGGCCCGGCCGCCGCGGGGGCGGCCGCGATCGCGGCCGAGCTGGCGGAGCTGGGCGTCTGGGTCCGGATCGTCGCCTGCGACGCGGCCGACCGGGACGCGCTGGCCGCGGTGCTGGAGCAGATCCCGGCCGAGTCCCCGCTGGGCTCCGTCGTCCACTCCGCGGGCGTCGTCGACGACGGCGTGATCGCCTCGCTGACGCCGGAGCGGCTGGCCGCGGTCATGCGGCCGAAGGTCGACGC
>NZ_JBEYVJ010000273.1:0-10027 GCF_040643935.1 Kitasatospora sp. NPDC047058
CCATTGCTGTTCCACTCGTACCCCACCCCCCGCACTACCGATCTGTCAAACTCCGGCGCACCCCCCACCGGCTCCCCCCCCACCCGTCCGGCCCCCTCGGCGGCCCCGGCGCCGGGACCCCCGCCGGGACCGCCGCCGGGACGGCCGGCGACCAGCTGCCCGGCGGCCTCCAGGTCTCCGAACGCGGCTACACCCTCAGCCTGGACAACCCCTTCGTGACCGCCGGCGCCCCCACCGACCTGCGCTTCCGCATCCTCGGCGCGGACGGCCGCCCGGTCACCGACTACCGCCCCGCGCACGAGAAGGAGCTGCACCTGATCGTCGCCCCGCGCGACCTCGCCACCTTCCAGCACCTGCATCCCACCCGGGCCGCCGACGGCACCTGGAGCGCGACGGCCGCCCTGCCGGCCGCCGGCGAGTACCGGGTCCTCGCCGACTTCACCCCGGCCGGCACCACCGAGGGCCTCACCCTCGGCGCCGACCTCCACGCCGCCGGCGACCTGCACCCCGCACCGCTGCCGGAAACCGGCCGCACCGCCACCGTCGACGGCTACACCGTCACCCTGGGCGGCGACCTCACGCCCGGCAGGCCCGCCCGGCTCACGCTCGGCGTCACCCGGGACGGCCGGCCGGTCACCGACCTGCAGCCCTACCTCGGCGCCTACGGCCACCTGGTCGCGCTGCGCGCCGGCGACCTGGCCTACCTCCACGTCCACCCGGAGAGCACCGCGCCCGGGCCGGAGATCGCCTTCACCGGCACCGCACCGAGCCCGGGCACGTACCGGCTCTTCCTCGACTTCCGGCACGGGGACACCGTCCGCACCGCCGCCTTCACCGTCACGGCCGGGGCGGGCGCGGCGGCCGAGGCTGGCACGGGTACGGAGGCCGCGGCGGGGGCGGGTACGGAGGCGGAGGCCGAGGCGGCCCAGGCTGCGCCGGCCCCGGAGGGCCACCGCCACTGAGCCCGGCGCCTCAGCCGTAGCGCCGCAGCAGCTCCTCGATGTACTCCTCCAGCCGCGCGGTGAGCAGCGCCGCGGTCAGGTCCGCCCGGCCGAGATCACGCCAGCTCACCCCGACCTTCTCCGCGTCCGGCGCGAAGGCCAGCGCGTCGAGCAGCCGCCAGTACAGGTGGTCGGCCGGGTCCGCGGCCAGTTCCCCGCCGGCCGCCCGGTAGCGGTCGGCGAACTCCAGCCCGGCCGGAACGCCGTGCAGCAGCGCGAGCGCGGTGGAGCAGTGCGCGACGTCCAGGTCGGCCGGGCCCCACGAGGTCTCCACCCAGTCGACCACGCCGGTGATCCGCAGCGCTTCCCCGTCCTCCTCCGTGCCGAACAGCACGTTGCCCGGGTGGTAGTCGCGGTGCAGGAAGCGGCCCCGGAAGGGCGGCGGCGGACGGCGGATGACCTCGACGGCCCGCTCCCACACCCCGGGGCGCGCGCTCCGCTCCGGCCGCCGCACGCCCTCCGCGGTCACCCACGCCTGGTAGTCGCGCGGCCGCTCGTCCTCCGGCACGTCGAGGCCGTGGATCCGGACCAGCTGCTCGGCGAGCAGCCGGCAGCGCTCGTCCAGCCGCTCCCCGTCCACCCGGACGGCTCCGGGCAGCACGGTCATCAGCAGCGACGGGTGGTCACAGAACTCCCCCGTCGCGTCCACTCCGCGCAGGGTGGCCGCGGGTACGCCGGTGCCGTCCGCGGCGAGCCTGGTGAGGATGGCCGCCTCGCGGGAGAGCAGGCCTTCCGCGTGCCGGAGGTAGAACGGCCGGACGAACGAGCGGAGCACCAACTCCCCCGGCCCGTCCGGCCCTTCGATGCTCAGGCGGCGCATGTCCGCGGTGAAGCCACCCCGTAACCGGGTGTCCCCCGTCACCCTGCCGCCGTCGGCCAGTTGCGCCTCGACCCACGCCCGGGTCGCCGCCCGGTCCCGCCGGTCCCGGTCCTCCGCCACGAATTCGCTCATGGCTCGTCAGCCTAGGGCCCTGGGACGAGCCCACCCGGGCGCGGCGGCCGGTCCCGCCCGGGATCAGCGCCCGGGGCGGCCCCGGCGGGCGCCGCCGGACTTGCCGGCTCCGGGCTTGGCGCCACCGGAGCGGCCGCCGGCCGCCCGCCCGGTGCCCGGCTTCCCGGTGCCGCCACCCCGGCCGGCCGCGGATTTCCCGCCCACCGTCTTGCCACCCGCCGTCTTGGCGCCTGCCGTCTTGCCGCCCGGCTTCGCGGACGGCTTGCCGCCCGTCTGCTGCTGCTTCGGCCGCTCGGGCTCCGCGGCCTGGGTGCGGCCGCGCGAGCTGTTCACCGTCCGCCCGCGGACGATGCCGATGAACTCCTCCACCAGGTCGGTCGTCCGGTCCTGCAGCCAGGAGAGCGCCACCTGCGACTGCGGCGCGTCCGGCACCGGCCGGTAGGTGAGGTCCCGGCGGTGGTGCAGCCGGGCGAGCGACTGCGGGACGAGCAGCACGCCGACGTTCGCGGCCACCAGCTCGATCGCGTCGCCCGTGGTGGCCGGCCGCTCGATCGCGGGCCGCCCCGGCAGGGTCTGCCAGCCGAGCGCGTCGTCCAGCGGGTGGAAGACGATCTCGTCGGCGAGGTCCGCGACCGGCACCTCCTCGGCCGCCGCCAGCCAGTGGTCCTTCGGGAAGACGACCACCGTGGTCTCGGTGTAGAGGGGGATCGCACTGAGATTGTCCCGGTCGACCGGGAGCCGGACCAGCCCGGCGTCCGCACCGCCGCCCAGCAGCGTCGGCTCGCCCTCCTCGACCGGCACCGCGACCAGGGTGAGCGGGACGTCCGGGAGCCGCTGCTCCCAGACGCGCACCCACTTACCGGGCGTCACGCCCGGAACATACGCCAGTCGGAACGAGGGGTTCGCCTGCATCTCTGTCACGCAGCAAGGCTACCGACCGTGACCGGGGCCGCCACTCACTCGCTTACCCTTATGACCATGACATCGCTCAAGCCGAAGACCACCCAGACCATGAAGCCGGCCACGGCGGCCAAGAAACTGGGCATCTACCTCGACGCCGCCCCCGCCGACTTCCGGGAGGGCGTGGTTTCCCGCGAGGAGCTGAACGCCCTGCAGGCCGAGCCGCCGGCCTGGCTCCAGGAGCTGCGCCGCAACGGCCCGCACCCGCGCCCGGTCGTCGCCGCCAAGCTCGGCGTCTCGATCGCCGGCCTGGCCCGCGGCGGGGTCACCGAGGCCCTCACCACGGAGCAGATCGACGCCCTGAAGCAGGAGAACCCGTCCTGGCTGGAGCGCGAGCGCACCGTCCAGGCCGAGGTCCGCAAGGAGACCGTGCGGATCAAGGAGAAGCACGAGAAGGAGCAGCAGAAGCAGGCCGCCGCCCCGGCCGCGCCCGCCAGGAAGCGCTGACCCCGGCCGCGCACCACTGACGCCGCCGCACCGGCAGGCCCTCACCGGCCGCCGGGCGGCGGCGCGCGTCGTTCACGGGCCGGTTCCGCACCGCGGGCAGCAGGCGCGCCCCGGCCCGGCCCGCCAGGTCCGGCCCGGCGGCCCCGCCCGGCCCAGCGGCGCGGCTGCGCGACCGACGCCGCTGCGCGGGTGCCCGAAAGGGCAGACCGAACGTTCCGTCGGCCCCCGCCCCGGCCCCGCCCGCTCCCCCGCGCGAGCCGGCCCCGCCGACCCCCGGCCGGGCCACGTCCGCCCGGCCGCCGTCCGCCGGAGGGCGCGGACCAGCACGGTCGTGGATTCCCCGGCGCCTTTACAGCCGCCCCAACCGTACGGATCCGCCCGGGTCGGACATTCCACCCCTTCCACCGCCAACCGGCCGCCGGGGAATGCGAAACCTCCCACAGCCGGAATTCCGCGGGTGACCTGCGCCACTTGACGCGGTTTTCGGGCCCGGGCTTCACTTTTTCCAGGCACGGCGGAAGCGGACCACGGAATTCCGCGGATTCACCACCGCCCCCGCCGGGTCGTTCTGCAAGCGTCCTTTCCGACGTCAGACGGAGGTACTGTCATGAAGCTCGTGCATTTCGTGAAGAAGGTCATGCCGGAGAAGAGCCTGAAGGCCTACGCGTGGTACGGCTGGATCTGACCGGGTAGTCCGCCGCCCGGCCCGTGCCCGGTGGGTCCCCGTTCCCCCGGGCACGGGCCGTTCCTCCTGTGCCGACCACCCTTGGAGTTCACCGATGGCCATGTCCCGCACGGGCAGGAACGCCCGGGTCACCGTCTTCGCACCGCGGATCGACGCGCTGCTCCGCGAGCACCGCGGGGCGGACCTCTTCCGCCTGGAGGAGGACACCGTCGGGGTCGCCGGCGTCGACCTGATGGACCGCCTGCTCCGCAGCCGGCCGGCCAACGCCGAGGAGCGGCCGACGTTCAAGCCCGTCCAGGGGCGGCAGGTCACCCGGACCGACGCGTCCGCGCTCATGCAGGCCGTGTCCGCCGACGTCCGGGCCGCGCTCAGGAAGCCGCTCGGCCGGCCCGATCTCACCGGGAAATGGCCGCACGTCGCCCACGTGTACCTCCGGGACCTCGTTTTCGGCCGCGAGAGTTTCCGGTTCCGCATTCTGGTGGACCGCCGGCTGGAACTCACGCCGAAACTGACCTGGATGGCGGTCGCGGCCGGGACGGCCATGCTCGGAAAACCCGGGGCGGGAATTCCGCTGTCCCAGCTGGCGGCCCGCGCGCTGAATGCCGAGAACTACCAGGACCGGCGTTTCGCGATGTACCTCTACCGGCGGGTGGCCGCCCCGGTCTGTTCCACCGTGTCCGCACTGGCGACGAATGCGCTCTGGCTGGGCGCGCCGTTCGACGAGGGCGTATCGAACCGGGACATCCTGCTGGAGGCGCTCCGCCTGCTGCCCCCGTCCTGGAACCTCCTGCGGATGGCCTCGCCCGAGTACCCCGCCGTGGACGGCCGGATCGGCCGCGCGGACGACATCCTGATGTTCCCGCTGCTGAGCCACCGCGATCCCCGGCTCTGGGACGACCCGGAGGCGTTCCGCCCGGAGCGGTGGAAGGACCTCGACCCCGACGACCAGCCCGGCTACCTCCCGTTCGGCCACGCGGACGAGCGCTGCTGGGGCCGGCACATGGTCATGCCGCTGGCCGAGCGGCTGCTCGACCTCGTGCGCCGCGACGGCCTCGTGGTGAGCCCGGAGCAGACCGTCGGGAGGGTCGAGCTGGACGGCCTGCTGGAGGTCGCCGGCGTGCGGATGGTCCGGGGCTGAGGCCGCGCCACCCCGGGGCCGGGGGTTGCCGTCAGGGCCGGTCGTACCAGGAGAACGCGGCGATCCGCCAGCCCTCCGGGGTGCGGACGAACTGGATCGTCTTCGTCCCGGTGCCCTCGTACGGCTCGCCGTCCAGGATGCCCGACTTGCGGTACTCGCCGAACCGGGAGGCGATGTCGCCCGCGATCTCGGTCCGCTCCGAGGTCTCCCACTCGGAGAACTCCACCAGCCGCCCGCCGCCGAGCAGTTGCTCGCGCGGCGCGATGAACTCCTCCACGGTGTAGACGGTGTAGCCCGGGCCGGTCACGACGATCACGGCACCCGGGAGGAGCAGCCTGCGCAGCCGGCCGACGTCGGCCGACCTGCCGCCCCGGTTGTCGAAGGAGCCGAAGAATTCGGCGGTCAGCGCGTCGATCTCCACCTTGGACATGACGCCGACAGTAACAGTGCAATGGCACCCGGCGGCAGGGGTTGCGCCCGCGGAGGAGTGCACCTGGGTACACCCCCTCCGGACAGCTACCCGCAATGGCCTGCACCGCCGCGCCCGGCAGAGTCGACGGCGACGCGTCCGACGGTGACGCGGACGGACCGGACGAGCGGGAGGCCAGGCGGTATGCGTGTATGGAAGGCGGAAGCGGGGGTGTTCCTCGCCGTCGCGTTCACGGCGGCCGGGGCGTTGGGCGCGGTGCAGCCCGCGACGGGGATTCCGGCGGAGGTCGTCCAGCTGACCCAGTTCGGCCCCGCCGCCGGGGTGGCCGCGGTGGCCCTGCTGTGGCCCTCCCGGATCCGGCGCCGACTCGCCGGCTCCCTGCCCGCCCGGCCCGCCCTGCCCGCCCGGCGGACCCCGGGCGGGCCGGAGCGGCGGCCGGGACGGGAGATGTGGCTGCTGCTCACCGCACCGCTGGTCATCGCCCTGAGCGCGGGCACGTACGCCGTGACGGCGGCGGCCGGCACCGCTCTGTCGACCGGCCCGGGCGCGCTCGGGCACCCGTTCGCGCTGATCGCGGTGGCCCAACTGGCCGGCGCCTGCGGCGAGGAGATCGGCTGGCGGTGCCTGTTCCAGCCGCTGGTGCGGACGCGGTTCGGCCCGGTCACGGCCTCCGTCCTGGTGGGGGCGGTGTGGGGCGCCTGGCACGTCCGGGTGTTCGCCCAGGCCCCGGCGTACGCCGCCGGGTTCCTGCTCGCGACCGTGGCGATGTCGGTCGTCCTCGGGCTCGGCCTGGAGCACGTCCGCGCCAACCGGCTGCTGCTCGCGGGTGGCTTCCACACCCTGGTCAACCTCGGCATGCTGCTGTTCATGGACGAGGAGTCCGGCGCGGTGCTGCCGATGCTGCTGTTCGGCGGGGCGTGCCTGCTGGCGGCCGTGCCATGGGTGCTGCGGGCACCGGCGGATAGGATCCTGGCGGCGCCGCACGGGGCGCGCTGAGGGCATGGAACAACGGGTGGTCATGGCGGCGGGGGACGGACGCCCTGATGGCGGCCGGACCGCGTTCGGACGCGGCCGGGCCGCGGTGCGGCGCGGCTGGGTGGCCGCCGGGCGGTGCCAACTGCTGTCGCTGGCCGCCTTCGTGGTGACCGCGGCCGGCGGGCTCGTGGTGGGCGCGCTGCTCCTGCTCCCCGTCGGCCTGGGGCGCGCCCTGCTGCCGCCCGCCGCGACGGCCCTGCGCCGGCTCTCCGACCGCCACCGCTCCTGGACCGCCCGCTGGACGGGGACCGTGATCAGCCCGCCCGAACCGCTGGCCGGCGCGGCGGCCGGCAGCGGGGCCGGCGGTGCTCCCGGCGTGCCTGCCGGGGTGCGCTCAGGGGTGCCTGGTGGGGTGCGCTCAGGGGTGCCTGGTGGGGTGCGTGCCGGGAGCCGCGGCGGGGACGGCTCCCGGGACCGCCGCCGCCGGTCGTCCCGCATCCTCGGCGACGAGGGCTTCTGGCGCGACCTCAGGTGGGCCTGGCTGGAGCCGTGGACCGGCGGGCTGCTGGTCGCGCTCCCGCTCGCGCTCATCCACTACGGGCTGTTCGGCGCACTGGTGCAGCCGTTCGTCTGGCGGCTCCTCGGCGACGGCAACTGGTACGCCTTCGTCCCCGTCGAGTCCCCGGCCACCATGCTGGCCGCCCTGGTCCTCGGCCTCGGGTTCGTCGCGGCCGGGGTCCGACTCGCCCCCACCGCCCTGGAGTGGCACGCCCGTTGGAGCCGGCGGGCGCTCTCCGCGCCCTACCGCACCGCACTCGAGCGCCGCATCGAGCACCTCACCGACACCCGCGCCGACGCGCTCGACGCCCAGGCGGCCGAACTCCGGCGCATCGAACGGGATCTGCACGACGGGGCGCAGGCCCGGCTGGTCGCCCTCGGCATGGCCCTGGACAAGGCCACCCAGCTGCTCGACAGCGACCCGCAGGCCGCCCGCGCGCTACTGGACGACGTCCGCGCCACCTCGTCCCGGGCGCTGCAGGACCTCCGCGACCTGGTCCACGGCATCCACCCGCCCGTCCTCGCGGACCGCGGACTCGGCGACGCCGTGCGGTCCCTGGCGCTCGA
This sequence comes from Kitasatospora sp. NPDC047058, assembly GCF_040643935.1. Taxonomy (NCBI): domain Bacteria; kingdom Bacillati; phylum Actinomycetota; class Actinomycetes; order Kitasatosporales; family Streptomycetaceae; genus Kitasatospora; species Kitasatospora sp. NPDC047058. The sequence continues at coordinate 7,714 of NZ_JBEYVJ010000273.1, forward strand.
CAGCTTACTCGACGTGCACGTCGAGGCCCGCCTGCCCGGCCGGCTGCCGGCCGCGGTCGAGTCCGCCGCCTACTTCGCCGTCGGCGAGCTGCTCGCCAACGCCGGCAAGCACTCCGGCGCCCGCGAGGTCCGGATCCGGCTGGAGCACGCCGGCCCCGCGCTGCGCATCACGGTCGGCGACGACGGCCGCGGCGGGGCCGACCCCGCCCGGGGCGGCGGGCTGCACGGCATCCGGCGCAGGCTGAGCACCTTCGACGGAACCCTCGCCCTGCACAGCCCGCCGGGCGGCCCGACCATCGCGACCCTGGAGATACCGTGCGCGTCGTCCTCGCCGAAGACCTCTTCCTGCTCCGGGACGGGCTGAGCCGCACCCTCCAGGAGCACGGCTTCGAGGTGGTCGCGGCCGTGGACAACGGCCCCGCGCTGCTGCGGGCCCTGCACGAGGAGCGGCCGGACGTCGCCGTGGTCGACATCCGCCTGCCGCCGACCTTCACCGACGAGGGCCTGCAGGCCGCGCTGGAGGCGCGCCGCCTCCGCCCGGCCTTCCCCGTCCTGATCCTCTCCCAGTACGTCGACCAGCTGTACGCCCACGAGCTGCTGGCCGGCGGCGAGGGCGCCGTCGGCTACCTGCTCAAGGACCGGGTCACCCACACCGCCCAGTTCGTCGACGCCGTCCGCTCGGTGGCGTCCGGCGGCACGGTGATGGACCCGCAGGTCATCGCCCGGCTGCTGGCCCGCAGCGACGCCCGCGGCACCACCGCCGAGCTCACGGCCCGCGAGCACGACGTGCTGGAGCTGATGGCCGAGGGCCGCTCGAACGCCGCCATCATGCACACCCTGCACATCAGCGAGAGCGCCGTCGCCAAGCACACCGCGAGCATCTTCGCCAAGCTGCGGATCGAGGCCTCCGCGGACGACAACCGCCGCGTCCTCGCCGTCCTCGCCTACCTCAAGCGCTGAGCCCCGGCGGCCGCCCGCGCCGGGGCGGCCGCCCGCGCGCCGGGGCGGTTCACGCCGGTCCGCCCCCGACACCGGGCAGGCCGGTGGTGAGGCCGTCCAGGGCGTGCGAGCAGATGCAGTCGCGGGTGGCGGGCAGCTTGCCGAGGGCCTCGAACAGGACGGTGCGCAGCCGGTCGACGTTGTGGGCGAAGACCTCCAGGACCTCGGTGTGGGTGACGCCCTCGCCGCTTTCGACGCCGGCGTCGAGGTCGGTGACGAGGGCGAGCGAGGTGTAGCAGAGGCCGAGTTCGCGGGCGAGGACGGCTTCGGGGTGGCCGGTCATGCCGACCACCGACCAGCCGTTGGCGGTGTACCAGCGGGATTCGGCGCGGGTGGAGAAGCGCGGGCCCTCGATGACCACGAGGGTGCCGCCGTCGACCGGCTCCCAGGCGGCGTCGCGGGCGGCGTCCAGTGCCGCGGCCCGCCCGGCCGGGCAGTACGGGTCCGCCATGGAGACGTGCACCACCTCGGGCAGTCCGCCGCCGGGCAGGGGCAGGCCGTCGTAGTAGGTCTGCACCCGGCCGGAGGTGCGGTCGACGAACTGGTCGGGGACGAGCAGCGTGCCCGGCCCGTACTCGGGGCGCAGCCCGCCGACCGCGCACGGCCCGAGCACCTGGCGGACGCCGAGCGAGTGCAGCGCCCAGAGGTTGGCGCGGTAGTCGATCCGGTGCGGCGGGATCCGGTGGCCCCGGCCGTGCCGGGGCAGGAACGCCACGGTGCGGCCGGCCACCTCGCCGAGGAACAGCGAGTCGCTGGGCGGCCCGTACGGGGTGTCGACGGCGACCTCGGTGACGTCGTCCAGCAGCGCGTACAGGCCGGAGCCGCCGATCACGCCCAGGTCCGCGCGCGGGGTCGTGCCGGTCGCGTACCGATGGGGCGTCAGGTCCGTCATGTCGGTGAGCCTTTCCTCCGGAGAACTGGCCCCGCCAGCGTAGGCCGCAGATCTCCGGAACCGTTCGGGGGCGCTCGCACCTCCATATGTCGGCGGACTGCATATGACTTTCCCCGACGGGTGCGCTATACATACTCGGTATGCAGCCTCGCCGACCGGGGGGACGTCCCACCCGCCGGCCGCAGGCTTCCGCCGTCATGCCACTTCCCGAGGGGGACCCCCATGTCTCAGACCAGTCCCGATCCGTCCGGGAGCGCCGTCCGACCGGTGCTGCACCTGGACCACGTCACCCGGGTCCACGGCCAGGGCGCCGGCGAGGTCCAGGCGTTGCGCGGGGTCGACCTGAAGGTCCACCCCGGCGAGTTCGTCGCCGTGATGGGCCCGTCCGGCTCCGGCAAGTCCACCCTGCTGACCCTCGCGGGC
>NZ_JBEYVJ010000274.1:0-9853 GCF_040643935.1 Kitasatospora sp. NPDC047058
CGTCTCTCCGCTCGACCTGCAACCGGCGGTCGCCGCCGTGCTCGACGGCGGCGGCCCGGAGGCCGGTGCCGCCCCCGGCGGGGCGTCCGGCGCCCGCCTGCTCGTCCCGCCGCAGGGCGGACGCCTGTTGATGCGCAATCGGGCCGCGGTTCGGGGCGCATTGGCCGGATTGTCGCTTTCCGAAGAACTGTTGGCCGTCCTGTGGCGCGAAAGTGCCCCGACCGATCCGCCTTCCGCGTAAGGTCAGGGGGCCCGGGGTGTTGCCGTGAAGGGGCGGGTTGGCGAAGAATCGATGCCCTCGCAGCAACACCGGCGGGACGGCGGAATTCTTCTGGCGGCCACGGACCACGGACGGGGTCGGTCGCGACGAGGTGGGGCGATGCGGCGGCGCGGAAATGTGTTGCGCCCTGGGGCGGTTGGGGTCGCTGGGCTGGTTTTGGCGATGCTGCTGAGCGCCTGTGCGGCCGGCGGTGACGGCGGTCCGGTGGATCGTCTCGGGACTACCGCTCCCCCTGGTGCGGAAGTGAACCCGGTAACTCCTTCGGGTGGTTCCGCAAACGTCGGGATCGCGCCGACCGACGGGCCCGAGGGGGCACAGGGGCGGCTGCTGCTGAAGACGTATCAGGACTGGTGGCAGGCCCAGGTGGAGGCCTACGGGCGGTCCGGTTCGGACGGTTCCGACCTCGAGGCGTACTCCTCCGGGACGGCCCTGCGCGACGCCCTCGTCAATCTCCGTCAGCTCCGTGACGCCAAGCTGGTGATGATCGGCGGTCCGCGGAATTCCCCGGTGGTGAAGACCGTCGACCTGAAGGCGGATCCGCAGACGGCCGTGATCGAGGACTGCCTCGATGTGACGGGCTGGCACCAGGCCGACGCCACCACGCACGCGGTAAAGGACCCACAACAGCGGCTGACCCGGTACATCGCGACCGTTTCGGCGCGGAAGTTCCAGACGCGTTGGCTGATCCAGGAGTTCAAGCGGGAGGTGGACCGAACATGCTGAAACCGGCACGGCGAATCGCTGTCCGCGGGTTGTTCTTCGCCGGAATGCTGTTATTCCCCGCGACACCGGCGATGGCGGACGAACCACCGGTCACGGGGGAGGTCACCCAGTGCACGGTCAACACGATCTGCGTGGGCGTGCACAAGCCGGGCAGTACGCCCACCCCCGCCGGCGGCGGGGGCGGCGGCGGGGGCGGCGCCGGGTCGCAGGTCTGCCAGTGGAACGGGCAGGACGTGGCCTGCCACGACCCGGCCTTCGGCTGGTTCAGCAGCACCAACGGCTGCTACTACCGGACCACCAGCCCGCAGCCCGGTCCGGAGGACCCGGTCTGGCAGGGCCACAAGCCGTCGGACGGCACCATCTACGACGTCACCTGCCTGTACAGCGACGGCTCGTTCGGCGCACCGCAGCCGACGTTCTTCGCCCAGGACCCCGCGCCGCCGCCGCCGGACCCGGCGAAGCTCGCCACCGACCTCTGGGGGAAGGTCCGGTTCCCCGAGGTGAAGCCGCGGTTCGCGCCGGCGGACACCAAGGTCGTGGGCGTGCCGGTCTGGCTCTGGCTGGACGAGTCCGCCGTGCCGGCCCCCGTGTCGGTGAGCGCCGGCGGTGTCACGGTGACGGTGACCCCGGAGCTGAAGTCGGTGGAGTGGGACCTCGGCGACAACCGGCCGGAGGTCTGCACCGGGCCCCAGGGCGCCGGGACGCCGTACGACCCCGCGTACGGCGCGGCCAAGTCGCCCACCTGCGGCCACGAGTTCCGCACCGGCTCGGCCGTGAAGCCGGGCGGGGTCTTCGACGGGACGGTCACGGTCAACTGGGTGGGCAGGGTCACCGTCAGCAACGGTCAGAACCTCCCCGACAAGAAGCTCTCCCTGCCGGCGTCCTTCACCGTGCGGGTGGCGGAGGTACAGGTCCTCAACTGACCGCGGCGGCGGTACGGCAGGGCGGCACGACAGCAGCACGGCAACGAGTCCGAACGACGTGGGAGGGGCCGGAACCCGGTGGAGAACCGTACAGACAGCGACCCCGGGGGTGGCCGTGACAGTGCCTGAGCAGGGGCCGGTGACCCCGCACGCCCCGGGGCGGACGCTCCGGGCGCGGCGGCGGCGGCCGGCGGTGCTGGCGATGGCGGTGGCGCTGATAGCCGCCGGCGGGCTGGGCGGCGCGGTGCTCTACAACAGCACCGGGCAGCGGGTCGCCGTGCTGGCGCTGGCCCGTGACGTCCCGTACGGGCAGGTGCTCACCGACGCGGACCTGGTGGTGGCGCGGATCGCGACCGACCCGGCGCTCAAGCCGGTGGCGGCCGCGGACCGCCGCGAGGCGGTCGGGCAGCGGGCCACCACCGACCTCAAGCGCGGGGCGCTGCTGCTGAAGGCGGACGTCGCCCAGACGCCGAACGTGCTGCCCGGCCAGCTCATCGTGGGCGTCTCGGCCAAGCGCACCCAGCTGCCGGCGACCAGGCTGCAGGCCGGGGTGCCGATCGTCGTCGTCTACACCCCGGACAACGGCCGGCCGGACTCGCTGAACGCGGTGGTCGTCACCGTCGGCCGGGTGGACACCGACGGCAGCCAGGTCGTGGACGTGGCGGTGCCCGCGGCGGACGCCTCCCGGCTGGCCGCCTGGGTGGCCGGCGGGCGGATCCAGGTGGTGCTGTCACCGCGCGGGGCGGGCGCCGGCCCCGCCACCGGGGCCCCCGCGCCCACCGGCACGGCCCCCGCGCCGTCCGGCACGGCCGCGCCGAACGCCACCGGTACCGGGACCGCGTCCGCCGCACCGCCCGGGGCGGGTGGGGCCTGAGATGGCGGTGATCGCGGTGGTCGGCGGCCCCGGGGCACCGGGGGCCACCACGACGGCGCTGGCGCTGCTGCTGGCCTGGCCGTTGCAGCCCGGGCGCCGGATCCTGCTCGTGGAGTGCGACCCGGACGGCGGCGCGGTGCTGGCCGGCGCACTGGAGGGCCGGGTCGAGGCGGTGTACGGGCTGCGCAACCTGGCCGTCGCGGACCGGCGCGGGCTGCTCGCCCAGACGCTCTGGGAGCAGCTGATCGACCTCTCGCCCGAGGGGAACGCCGAGCGGCTGCTGCTGCCCGGCCTCACCGACCCGACCCAGGCGCCCGGCCTCGCCTACACGTGGGAGCCGTTGATGGAGGTACTGCACGGGCTGGAACCCCAGGGCTACGACGTGATCCTGGACCTCGGCCGCTCCGGCGCCACCGGCACCAGCGCCGTGCTGGCCCGCCGGGCCGACGTGGTCGCGGTCACCGCGCGCACCACCCTGCGCGGGCTGAGCGCGGTCCGGCCGCGGCTGGCCTCGCTGGCCGAGGACCTCGCCGCGGCCGGCACCGGCGCGGACGCGCTGGGCCTGCTGCTGGTCGCCGAGGGGCCGTACTCGGGCGCGGAGGTCTCGCGCGAGTTCGGGCTGCCGGTGCTCGGGCTGCTGCCGCACGCGGTGCGCACCGCCCGGGTGCTCTCCGACGGTGGCGACATCACCGACCGGCGGTTCATCCGCTCGGAGCTGATGCGCACCGCCCGCTCGGCGGCGGACGAGGTGCAGCTGCTGGTGCGGCGCCGCCGGCAGCGGCTGGCGCCCACGGCCGCGCCGACGCCCGCGCAGCTCCCGGCCGCGCCCGCAGCCGGTACCGAGGTGACGGCACCGCAACCGCCGCAGCCCCAACCGCCGCAGCCGTACGGGCCGGTGCCGCCGGTGATCACCACCGGTCCGGTCGCGCCGCTGGCCGGGCTCGCACCGCAGCCGGCCGCGCCCGCGCCCTTCCCGGCACACGGCCGGCCGCAGCAGCCGGGCCCGTCGTACGAGCCGGGCTACGAGCCGGAGTACGCCCCGCAGCACGGACCGCAGTACGGCTCGCAGGACGGACCGGAGTACGGCGCGACGCAGCAGTACGGCGCACAGCAGCAGTACGGCGAGCAGCAGCAGTACGGCGCACCGGGGCAGTACGGCGCGCAGCCGTCGTACGGCCAGGAGCAGCCGTACGGCCAGGCGTCCGGGCCCGGGCCCGGGCCCGGGTCCGGGCTGCCGGGCGCCGCGGGGCCGGTGCCGGAGTACGGCCGCGTACAGCCGGAGGAGTACCGCCCGGCGGCGCCGTCGTACGGGCCCGGGACGCCGCAGCAGCACCTCACCTACGGGGAGGTACTCCGTGCGCGGTAGCCCCCTGAACCAGCACCCGGCGGCCGATCCGGCGGCGCTGCCCTGGGCGACGCCCCGGCCGGGGCCGGCCCAGCCCGTCCAGCCCGCCCCGCCCGGGCCGGTCACCCCGCCCGTCCCGCCGGCCCCGCAGCCGGCCCAGCCCGGCGGCTACCAGCCCGGCGCGTACCAGCCCGGCGGTGCGGCGACCCCGACCGCCGTGCCCTCCCAGCTGCCCACGCTCGACCGGCGCGGCGCCGGCACCCGGCCGGCCGTCGACCCGCAGGTGGCGCGCGAGCTCAAGCGCCAGGTCGCCGCCGAACTGCACCAGCAGATCACCCGCCTGACCGCCGCCTCCGGCTCCGAGCCGGACCGCGCGACCCGGCGCCAGCGCGGCCGGGCGCTGATCGAGGAGGCGGTCGCCCGCTGGTCCGACGCCTATGCGCAGACCCACGGCATCCCGCCCACCCGCGAGCAGGACCGCGCGCTCGCCGAGGCCGTCTTCGACCTGCTGTTCCGGGCCGGACGGCTCCAGCCGTACCTGGACGACCCGGAGATCGAGAACATCCTGATCAACGGCTGCGACGACGTCTGGGTCTCCCGCGTGCACCAACCCCTGCGCCAGGTCCCGCCGGTGGCCGACACCGACGCCGAACTGGTCGAACTGCTCCAGGACCTGGCCCGCCAGCACGGCGGCGGCGAGCGCAGCCTCTCCACCGCCAGCCCGACCCTGGCACTGCGCCTGGAGGGCGGCATGCGCCTCCAGGCGCTCACCGAGGTGACGCCGCGCCCGTACGTGGCGATCCGCCGGCACCGGGTGGCCTCGGCGACGCTGCCCGAAATGGTCCGGCTCGGCACCCTGGACGCCACCCTGGCCGCCTTCCTGGCCGCCGCGATCCGGGCCCGGAAGAACGTGATGATCACCGGCACCCAGGGCGTCGGCAAGACCAGCCTGCTGCGCGCGATGGCCGCCGAGATCCCGCCGGACGAGCGGATCGGAACCCTGGAGTCGGAGTTCGAGCTCTGGCTGCACACCCTCGGCCACCTGCGCCAGGTCGTCCCGATGGAGGCGCGGGAGGGCAACGGCGAGCGGGTCGAGGGCCGGATGGCCGGCGAGCTGACGATCGGTGACCTGATCCCGGCCGCGCTCCGGATGACGCTGTCGCGGATCATCGTCGGCGAGGTCCGCTCGGGCGAGGTCGTCCCGATGCTGCGCGTCATGACCAACGGCGAGGGCGGCTCGATGTGCACCCTGCACGCCCGCGGCCCGCACATGGTGGTCGACCGCATCGCCGAACTCTGCCTGGAGTACGGCTCGCACATGACCGACGCGCTCGCCTACCGGCTCACCGCCAACGCCGTCGACCTCATCGTGCACGTCTCGATGGTCGACGAGACGGCCGTCGGCGGCCGCCGCCACCGGTTCGTCTCGCACGTCCTGGAGGTGACCGGCCTCGGCGAGAGCGGCCGGCCCGCGCTGAACACCGTGTTCGGCCCGCGCCCCGACCTGGGCGAGCCGCGCGCCGTCCCGCACACCCCGCCGAACTGCCTGGACGACCTGCGCCGGGCCGGCTTCGATGCCGCGCTGCTCGGCTCCCGGTTCGGGAGCTGGGCCGAGCCGCTGCACCTGCGGATCGGCGGTGGCGCCCGGTGATGCTGCTCTTCGCCCTGTGCGGCCTGCTGGTCGCGCTCGGCCTGGTCGCCCTGGTGGTCTGGGCCCGCGGCAGCGCGCCCGGCGAGGAGGAGCCGGCCGACGGGTTGAACCCGCTGGCCGGCCGCCTCCACGTGTTCTGGTACGGCGCGCCCGGCACCGCCCCCGCCCGGGTGGTGCGGCTGCGCCGGATCCAGCTGCCGCTGGCCCTGGCCGGGGCGCCGCTCGGCTGGCTGTTCACCGGCATCCCGCTCACCGCGCTGCTGGTGCCGCTCGGCGTCTTCGGCCTGCCGTGGCTGTTCGACACCACCCGCCCGGACACCCACCGGATCGAACGCCTGGAGGCGCTCTCCGAGTGGACCCAGCGGATCGCGGACGTGCTGCTGCTCGGCGTCGGCCTCAACCAGGCCATCGTCACCAGCCGCCGCACCGCGCCCGCCGCGATCGAGGACGAGGTCGGCGAACTGGCCGCCCGGCTGCAGGCCCGCTGGCGGCCGGAGGAGGCGTTGCGCGCCTTCGCCGACAGCCTCGCCGACGCCACCGCCGACAAGGTGCTCGCCGCGCTGCTGCTGCGCGCCGGCGACAGCGGCCCCGGCCTGGCGCGGGCCCTTTCCGACATGGCCGACTCGGTGCGCGAGGAGGTCCGCCAGCGCCGCGCGATCGAGGCCGACCGGGCCAAGCACCGCACCACCATCCGCTGGCTGGTCGGCATCATCGTGCTGGTGGTGGTGCTCGGCTCGTTCAACTCCGAGTACACCGCGCCGTACGGCACCGTGCTGGGCCAGATCGTGCTCGCGGTGGTCGCCGCGCTGTTCGTGGCGATCATCGCCTGGATGCGGGCGCTGGCCTCGCACCCGCCGGTTCCGCGGCTGCTGGAGGCCGACCGGCGCAGCCGGGTGGGCGGGCGCCGCCGGTCCGGCCGGCAGGCCGGTGGCGGGCCGGGCGAGGGCGGCCAGGACACCCCGGCCGACGAGCAGGCACTCCTCGGGGAGGCACGATGATCTCCCCGTGGTCCGTGCTGGCCGGCGCCGCCGCGGCCGGCGGCGTCGCCCTGCTGATCGCCGAACTCCGGCCCGCGCCGCCGGACCTGGGCCAGGCGCTGGACCGGCTGCACCGCACGCCCGCCGACCGGACGCCGGACCCGGACGAGCGGCCGCGCTGGTTCGACCGGATCGGAGAGCGCTCGGTGGGCCTGCGCGGCGTGCGCGTCCCCCACCGCGAGCTGTCGCTGATCGGCCGCAGCCCGGCCCGGTTCATGGCGCACAAGCTGCTGTTCGCCGTGATCGGCCTAGTGCTGCCCGCCTACCTCGGGGCGATGGCCGTCCTGCTGGACATGGGACTGCCGTTCGCGCTTCCGCTGGTGGTAGGGCCGCTGCTGGGCGGGCTGTTCTGGTTCGTCCCGGACGCCATCGTGCGCGGCGAGGCGAAGGAGGCGCGCACCGAGTACCTGCACGGCATCGCCGCCTACCTGGAGCTGGTCGCCCTGGAGCGGGCCGCCGACCTCGGGCCCGCCGAGGCGCTGCGCCGCGCCGCCTCGGTCGGGCGCGGACCGGTCTTCCGCCGGATCCGGGACGCCCTGGACCGCGCCGCCACCGACCGGCTGCCCCCCTGGGCCGGCCTGGACGCGCTCGCCGCCGACCTCGGGCTGACCCCGCTGCAGGACGTCGCCGACATCATGCGGCTCTCCGGCACCGACGGCGCCGCCGTCTACGACACCCTGCGGGCCCGCGCCAAGGGCCTGCGCGGCGAACTGCTCGCCGAGGACCTGGCCCGCGCCAACGCCGACAGCGAGCGGATGGTCGCGCCCGGGGCCGCCCTGACCCTGCTGATGACCGTCCTGATCGTCTTCCCCGCGCTCCACCAGATGCTCGCCTGAGCAGGTCCTGCGGTACCCGACCCGCCCGGCCGGCGGCCGACACCACACCCCAACCCCCGGGAGACCCCGATGTCCGACCAGTTGAAGTCCCTGGCAGGCCGGCTGATCCGGCCCACGCTGCTGCCCGTCCAGTTCGCGCTGCTGCTCTTCCAGTTCCGGGCCGGCCGGCTGAAGGCCGCCCGGGCGCGCGGCGACCGCGGTGCGATCAGCATCGAACTCGCCCTCGCCATCATCGCGTTGGTGTTCGTCGCGGGCGCCGTCGCGGTGGCCCTGTACGCGCTGAAGGACAAGGTCGTGAAGAAGGTCGAGCAGGACCCGAACCTCCCGGGTGCGGGCGCGGCCACGTGAGGAACCGACCCCGTCGCCGGGACGACCGCGGATCGATGAGCCTGAGCCTGGCCATCGTCTTCCCGGTCGTCCTGGTGCTGATCCTGCTCGTCGTCCAGGTGTCGCTGTGGTGGTACTACCGCCAGGTCGCGCTCACCGCCGCCCGCGAGGGCGTGGACGCCGGACGCGTGCAGGGCGGCCGTGACGACGGGGCCAAGAACGCGGCGGCGGAGCGGCAGGCCGGGGACTTCCTCGGCCGGCAGGGCGTCCGCAGCTACGACGTCAGGACCGGGGGCAGCACGCCGGAGCTGATCCGGGTGACGGTCGAGCTGACCGCGCCGTCGGTCGTCCCGTTCCTCAGGACCCCGGTCGTCCAGTCCGCCGAGGCGCCGCGGGAGCGGTTCCTGCCGCCGGAGGCGGGGCCGTGACGCGCGCGGCGGCGGCGGGGGCGGCCGGGGTGGTCCGGTGGGCCCGGCGGGCCGCCGTCCGGCGGGCGGCCCGGTCACGGCGCGGGCGGGACGGTGGCGGGGTGGCGATCGAGGCGGCGATCGTCGTGCCCGGCGTCGTCGCGCTGATCCTGGTCGCCGTCGCCGCCGGCCGGGTGCAGACCGCGGCCGGCACCGTGGAGGCGGCCGCCCGTTCGGCCGCCCGGACGGCCTCGCTGGCGCGCAGTGCCGACGGGATGGACGACCTGGTGGAGCGGACCGCCACGGCCACCCTCCGGCAGCAGGGGGTGGACTGCGTGCGGACCGACGTCAGCTGGAAGCCGGACACCCTGCGCAGCAACGGGGCCGACCTGGCCACCGTCGAGGTGACCGTGGTGTGCGAGGTGCCCCTGGGCGACCTGGTGCCCGGCGGCGTCGCACCCGGGACGAAGACGCTCAGCGGCAGCTTCGTCTCGGTGGTGGACCGCTACCGGGGCGGGTGAGACGGGCGGTGCGGACGAGGTTTCCGGGCGGGGATTGGGGACGGCCCGGGCGGGGGAGACGCAAGCGGAGAGCTCCCGGGGGACGGCGGACACGAGGCGGAGCGGTCCCGGTGGGGACCGGTGGGGAGACGAACGTGCGGGAGGGGGCGTGATGGCGCACGGGCCCGGGGGAGAACGGCCGCGGCGCCGTGGCGTCGGGTGGCCGGAGGCGCGGCGGAGGACCGCCGGCGCGCGGGGTGCCCTCGCGCGGGGTGTACTCGTGCAGGGTGTCCGGGGCGGGGGTGTCCTTGCGCGGGGTGTCCGGGGCGGGGGTGCCCGGGGAGCCGGTGCCGGGGGCCGGTCGGACGAGGGCTCCACCGCCATCTTCGTCGCGATCTGCGCCGCCTTCCTGGTCCTGGTGATCGCCCTGGTCGTGGACGCCGGCGGCCGGCTGCGCGTCGCCGAACGCACCGACGCCTACGCCCAGGAGGCCGCCCGGGTCGCCGGCCAGCAGCTCGACGAGGCCGCCGTGCTGCGCGGCGAGGGCTACAAGGTCCAGGAGAAGTTCCTCCGGGACGCCGCCGACAGCTACCTCGCGCTGTACCACCTGAAGGCCGCGGACGTGACGTTCTCGTCCGACAGGACGGTCGTCACCGTCACGGTGAAGGCCGAGTACAAGCCGGCCCTGCTGGGCGAGCTCGGCAAGCAGAAGGTCACGGGCCAGGGGAGTGCCACCCTCGTCCACGGAGTCAAGAAAGCGGAGACCGACTGATGGTCGCGCCACGTGCCAAGGACCAAGCCCGCGCCGGACGTCCGGCCCGCGGCGGGCCCGCCCGCCCGGCGGCCGCCCCGGCGTCGCCGCTTCCGGTGACCCTGCCGGGCGGCGAGCAGTTGATCGTGCCGTTCACCTCGAACTTCAAGAGCGAACCGGTCGACTGTTCAGCAGGCGG
>NZ_JBEYVJ010000275.1:0-9813 GCF_040643935.1 Kitasatospora sp. NPDC047058
GGGACGGCCCCGAGCCCGGCGTGGGCCGCGGCCGCCCGGACGCCGCGTAGGTCTGGAGCTGGAGGCCGTCGCAGTAGCACCAGCGGTCGTGCACCGCGTCGTACAGCCAGAGCTCCTCCCCCTGGACGACCAGCCCGAGCCGCAGCCCGTGGGTCCTGTCCCGGAAGGTCTCCAGGTCGATGGTGCCGGCCGCGAGGTCCTCCAGCAGCGAGCGGTACTTGGTGAGGGAGCCGTCCGCGTCGGCCAGCACCGGTCGCGGGTCGGCGGTCCGGGCCGGCGGGCCGGTCGCGGCCGGCGGCGACCCGGGGAGGTTGACCAGCAGCCGGCCGTCGACCCAGGTGGACCACCCGTTCGAGCAGAGTACCTGCGCCCAGTCGCCGCGCCGGTCGATCAGCCGGACCGGCAGCAGCGGGTCCAGCGGGGTCGAGGGCAGGGACGGGTCCGGCGCCGCCCAGGTGGCCATACCGCCTGGCGCGGCGACGTGGGTCGGGCGGAACGCGAACTCTTCCATGGGCGGCTGCCTGTCTCCCGGCTGCTTCCGATTCCTGCACTGCCGTCTCCGTCACCGTGCCTCCGCCACGGTTCTCCGCCGCCCGCGCTACTTCCGCATGATCGCGGGCTCCTGCCGGCGCAGCAGCGCCAGCACGACGACGCCCAGCACGGCCGAGATGCCCACCAGCAGGCCCATGCAGCGCAGCCAGTGGGCACGGACGGGCTGGAACAGCGGGTCGGCGGTGATGGCGGTCGGGAAGACGGTGTGCAGGTCGATGGTCTGGGCCATCGCGGCCAGGCCCCACCGGGACGGCACCAGCCAGGCGAACTGCTCCAGGCCGGGCACCCCGTGCAGCTTCAGCATGGCGCCGCTGAACACGATCTGCACCACCGAGAGGAGCACCAGCATCGGCATGGTGGCCTCCTCCTTGCGCACCAGCGCGGAGACCAGCAGCCCGAGCATCATCGCGGAGAAGGACAGCATGGCGACGGCCAGGATCAGCTCCGCCAGCGGCGGCAGCACCACCCCGCTGTGCACCCGGACGCCGTTGGGCAGGAGCGGACTGAGGTTCACCCCGGCCAGGCCGACGACGGTGAGCACGGCGGCCTGGGCCACCGTGATGGTGCCGAGCACCACCACCTTGGAGACCAGGTACGCCGATCTGGACAGGCCGACCACCCGTTCCCGCTGGTAGATCGGCCGTTCCTTGACGATCTCGCGGACGGCGTTGGCGGAGCCGGTGAGCAGGCCGCCGATGCAGAGCGTGAGCACGACGTTGATGGCGTTGTCGGGGGAGATTCGGGCCCCGGCCATCGCCCGGCACATCACGCCGATGATGAACGGCAGCGCGATCATCACGGTGAGGAAGAGCCGGTCGGCGGCCAGGACCGAGGTGTAGCGGCGGACCAGGGTGCCCAGCTGGGAGAACCAGCCCTGCGGCTTCTCCGGGCCGATCGGGCTGCCGTTCGGCGCGGCGGAGTACCCCGCGGGGACGTTCGGCAGCGCGCCGGCCTCCACGTACCGCTGGTACTGCGGGGAGGCGCGGAACCGGCTCTGCATGGCGGCGTGGTCCTCGCTCTCGAACGCCTCGAAGGCCTCCGGCCACTCGGTGAAGCCGAAGAACGGCAGCGCCTCGTCGGGCGGGCCGTAGTAGGCGGTGCGGCCGCCGGGGGCCAGCACCAGCAGCCGGTCGCAGACGCCCAGGCTGAGCACGCTGTGGGTGACCACGACCACCGTGCGGCCGTCGTCGGCGAGGCCGCGCAGCATCCGCATCACCGAGCGTTCCATGCCCGGGTCGAGACCGGAGGTCGGTTCGTCCAGGAAGAGCAGGGACGGCTTGGTCAGCAGTTCGAGGGCGACGCTGACGCGCTTGCGCTGGCCGCCGGAGAGGCTGGAGATCACCAGGTCGGCCCGGCTGTCCAGGCCGAGTTCGTGGATCACCTCGTCGACCCGGGCCTCCCGCTCCTCCTTGGTGGTGTCGCCGGGGAAGCGTAATTCGGCCGCGTAGGCCAGGGCGCGGCGGACGGTGAGCTGGGTGTGCAGGATGTCGTCCTGCGGCACCAGGCCGATCCGGCGGCGCAGTTCGGCGTAGTCGCGGTAGAGGTCGCGGCCGTCGTAGAGGACGGTGCCCTCGTCGGCGGGGCGCAGCCCGGTGAGGGCGTTCAGCAGGGTGGACTTGCCGGCGCCGCTCGGGCCGGCCACCGCGAGCAGGGCCTTCTCGGCCAGCGGGAAGCCGACGTCGTCCAGCAGCACCCGGTGGTCGGGGCCGACCCTGACCACCAGGCCCTGGACGTTGAGCGAGATCTCGCCGGTGTCGGTGTACTCGACCAGTTCGTCGCCGGACAGGCAGAGCGCCGAGTGGCCGATGCCGACGATGTCGGCCGGGCCGACCGGGGCCCGGTCCACCGGACTGCCGTTGAGGTAGGTGCCGTTGTGGCTGCCCAGGTCGACGATCTCGTGGCCGCCGTCGGGCAGGGTGCGCAGTTCGGCGTGGTGGCGGGAGACCACCAGGTCGTCCAGGACGAGGTCGTTGTCGCCGGCCCGGCCGATCCGGACCGTCCGGCCGGGCAGCCGGATGACGGCGCTGGGCTGCCGGAAGACGCCGGAGGCCTGCGGGGCGATCAGCGACGGCCGCTCGGCGGCGGCCGGGGCGGGCAGGCCGGCGAAGGTCGCGGCCGGCCCGTCGGCCGGGTTGCCGAACCGCAGCCGGGTGCCGGGGCCGACGTCCTCGTGCTGGATCCGGCGGCCGTCGGTGAAGGTGCCGTTGGTGGAACCGACGTCCTCCAGCAGCCAGTGGCCCTCGTCGGCGCGCAGCACGGCGTGGTGCCAGGACACCCGCGGGTCGTCGAGGACGATCTCGCTCGTCGGGTCGCGGCCGACGTGGTACGCCCGACGCGGGTCGATCAGCTGCGAGTCCGTGTCGGTGACGAGAACCAGAGGCGGCGCGGCGGGCGCGCCTGCGCGCTCTCCCATGGTTCGGATTCTAGTCCGGGCAGCCCCCGGGCGGCGCGCCGGGACCGGGAATTGGACTGGACCACTGGATCGGCACCGGGCCGCTGCCCTATCGTTCGGGGTGCCGCCCGGGCGTCCGGGCTCCGGCGCACGACCCCACGCGAGCCCCCGGGATGGTCCCATGAGCGTCTGGCCGCAGTTGCGCGACTCCCGGCTCGTCCGGGCCGGCCGGGCCCCCGGGACCGTCCTGCGCTGCGGGCTGATGGACACCATGCTCGCCGACCTCTCGGTCTCGGTGGTGCTCTTCTTCGAAGAGGCGCTGGACGAGGACCGGCTCGCCGCGGGGCTGGCCCGGGCACTGGAGCGCGTCCCCGTCTTCGCCGGCCGGCTGCGCACCGCCGGCGGGGTGCTGGAGATGGTCTGCGACGACTCCGGCGTACCGGTGACCTGTTACGAGGTGGACGGCACCCTCGCCGAGGCGATGGGCCGGGTCACCGCGGCGGGCGGCGGGCTGGTCGACCCGGTGGACGCGCCCGCCGCGCGGACCGGCGGCCTGCCGCTGCTGACCGTGCGGCTCACCCGGCCCTCGGCCGGCGGCACCGTGCTCGGCTGCTCCTGGCACCACGCGATCGGCGACCTGCAGAGCTTCATGCTGCTGCTGCACGCCTGGTCCGCCGCGGTGGAGGGCGGCGAGCTGCCGCACGTAGAACTGACCGAGGATCAGGACGCCCTGCTGGAGAAGGTGTTGCCCGCCGAGGACAGCGGCCGGCCCGGCTTCCGGCTGCCCGCGCCGGCCGAGGCGGCCGCCCTGGCCCGCGAGGTCGCGGCCGGCCCGCGCGCCAACCGGACCGTGCAGGTGTACTTCGGCGACGCCGAACTCGGCCGGATGCGCGACGGGTTCGCCGCCGCGGCCGGTCGCCGGCTCTCCACCGGCGACGCCCTCCTCGCCCATGTCGCCACGGTGATCCGCGCGTTGGACGACGACCGGGAGGAGCGCATGGTCACCGTCCCGGTCAACGTCCGCCGCCCGCTCGGCCTTTCGCCGGGCCTGGTCGGCAACCTGCTCAGCGAGATCCACCTGCCGCAGCGCCCGCAGGACGGGCCGGCCGCGCTGGCCGCCGCCCTCCGGGCCGCCGTGCAGGACTTCACCACCGGGCACCTCAACCTCCGCGCCAACCTGGCCTTCCTGGAGTCGCTCGGGCGGTCCCGGCTGCATGAGTGCGTGCCACTCGGCTTCGACCCGGAGCGGCGGCGGTTCAGCTTCTCCAA
Source organism: Kitasatospora sp. NPDC047058 (assembly GCF_040643935.1). Classification (NCBI taxonomy): domain Bacteria; kingdom Bacillati; phylum Actinomycetota; class Actinomycetes; order Kitasatosporales; family Streptomycetaceae; genus Kitasatospora; species Kitasatospora sp. NPDC047058. The sequence goes on from NZ_JBEYVJ010000275.1 coordinate 4,214, forward strand.
CTGGAGCCGGTTCGGCGCCTACCGGGTCTCCTTCCAGGGGCAGCGGCCGGTGTTCTTCAGTCCGGCCGCCAACTACCCGTTGCCGTGGGTCTGCTGGGCCGTCGAGGGCTTCCACGGCGCCGGACAGCTCGCCACCGTCGTGCTCCCGGCCCGGCTGGCCGCCCGGCTGCGCGGCACCGAGGGCCGGGCGGCGCTGCACCGCCACCGCGACCCGGCGGACGTCCTGCCGGCCGTGGTCGCCACGCTGCCGAAGGTGCTGTAGCGGGCGCGCCGGGGGACGGCCACCGTCCGGCCGTCTCCCGGCGCGCCCGCGGCGCCGCGCGTGCCGTGATCAGGCCGGGAAGGCCTCCTCGATCGCCGTCCAGAGCCGCACCCGGGCCTGCAGGGCGAGGCGGACGGTGTCCGCGCAGGCGGCCCACCTGGCGTCGTCCTCACCGTTCAGGTCGATCAGCATCTGCATCGCCATCGGCGTGTGCTGCTCGCCGTCCACCTCGATGTGCCGCGCCAGGTAGTCCTTGAAGACGGTGAGCCGGCCGTCCGGGTCCTCGATCCTGATGACCTGGGCGAACATGTCGGGGATCAGGTCCTCGCGGCCGAAGGCGAAGGCGGCGGCGCGGCAGTGCACCGGCGCGTTCTCGATGATCTCCCAGGTGGTCGAGGTGAAGTCGACGGCGGCCTGCGGCACTCCGGCGGCCTTCAGGGCCTCCGGCACCGCGGTGCCCGCGCGCATCAGGCCGAGGAAGGCCTCGACCGGCGCGGGGTCGGCGCCGGCCTGCCGCATGCCCTCGACGTACAGCTCGAAGTGGCTGGTGTAGCCCTCGCCGAGCTCGTCGCTCTCCTCGACCAGCACGATCTCGTTGATCAGCCGGCGGCTGGCGGTCGGCCCGTCCGGCACCCACGGCACGTCGACGCAGGTCAGCTCGCGCTGCAGGCTCTTCAGCAGCGACATGAAGTCCCAGACGGCGAACACGTGCCGGTCCAGGAAGGTGCGGACCCGCCCGAGGCTGTTCAGGCCGCCGTAGACGGTGTGGCCGACGACCTCGCGGCGCAGCGGGTCGATCGCCCGCTGGAGGCCGGTCAGGCCGGGGTGCGAACGGTCCCAGTGGTAGCGGTTGGTGGACATGCGGGGGCTCCTCACAGGGGGGAAGGGGGACGCCCCGGAAGGTGGGGGTGCCTCCCGGGGACGGCGGGTGCCCGGCCTACTTCACGACGGCGCGCAGGGCCTGCCGCAGTTGCTCGCGGCCGGGCTGGAGGGCGCGGTCGAGGGCGGGGGCGAAGGGGAGCACCGCGCCGTCCGGGCGGGTGACCCGGCGGGGCGGGGCGATCAGCCGCAGTTCCTCGGCGGCGGTGGCGACCACCTCGGCGCCGATGCCGCAGCTGCGGTTGGAGTCGTCGACGACCACCAGCCGGCCGGTGCGCTCCAGCGAGGCGGCCAGCGCCGCCCAGTCGAAGGGGTACAGGGTGCGCGGGTCGAAGACCTCGACCGAGATCTCGCCCTCGAGTTCGCCGGCGACCGCCAGCGCGTCGTGCACCAGGTGGCCCACGGCGACCAGGGTGACGTCGGTGCCGGTCCGGTGCACGCGGGCCGAGCCGAGCGGGACGGGCACCAGCTCCCGGGTGACGGTCTCGCGGACGGGCAGCGCGGCGGCGGGCGCGAACACCACGACCGGGTCCGGGTCGCGGACGGCCGAGCGGAGCAGCCCGTAGGCGTCGGCCGGGGTGGCCGGCACCACGGTCTTCACCCCGGCGTGCGCGAACAGGCTGTACGGGTGGTCCGAGTGCTGGCCCGCCCAGCCGTCCCGGGAGCCGGAGCCGGGCACCAGGCAGGTCAGCGGGACGCCCGCCTGGCCGCCGGTCATCAGCGAGAACTTGTGCGCCTGGTTCACGAGTTGCTCGAAGACCAGGAAGAGCAGCGAGGGGATCTGGAACTCCAGCACCGGGCGGCGGCCGGCCAGCGCCGCGCCGACCGCCGCCGCGGTGAAGGCCTGCTCGGAGAGCGGGGTGTCGACGATCCGCCCGGGCCCGAAGCGGTCCAGCAGCCCCAGCGTGGGGCCGGCCAGGCCGGCGCCGATGTCCTCGCCGAACACGCAGACCGCCTCGTCCGCGGCGAGTTCGTCGGCCAGCGCCCGGTTGAGCGCCTTGGTGTACGAGAGCCTCATGCGGTCGCCCCCGCCCGCGGCTGCCGCCCGTCGGCGTACAGGTACCGGGAGGCCCCGGCCGGGTCCGGGTGGGCGGAGGCGAGCGCGAACCGTTCGGCCTCCGCGAGTTCGGCGGCCACCTCGGCGTCCAGCGCGGCGCTCGCGGCCGCGCCGATCGCGGCGGCGGCGCGGGGCAGCGGGTCCCGCTCGCGCCAGGCCGCCACCTCCTCGGCGGTGCGGTAGCGGAGTTTCATCCGGCGTTCCATGGTGTGGTGGCCCTCGAAGCGGTAGGTGCGGCACTCCAGGAAGGCGGGGCCCTCGCCGGACCGCGCCCGGGCCACGGCCTGCCCGGCGGCGGCCCGGACGGCCTCGGTGTCCATGCCGTCCACCGTCTCGGCGGGGATGCCGAAGGCGGCCGCCCGGCCGAGCGCGCTGCCGGCCACCGCCGTGCCGGCGGGCAGCGTGGTGGCGTAGCCGTTGTTCTCGCAGACGAAGACCACCGGGGCCCGCCACATCGCCGCCAGGTTGAGCGACTCCAGCAGGACGCCCTGGTTGAGCGCGCCGTCGCCGAAGAAGGAGACCACCACCCGGCCGTCGCCGGCCTGGCGGGCGGCCCAGGCGGCGCCGACCGCGATCGGCGCGCCGGCGCCGACGATGCCGTTGGCGCCGAGGATGCCCAGCGACAGGTCGGCGGCGTGCATCGAGCCACCCCGCCCCCGGTTCAACCCGTCGACCCGGCCGGCCAGTTCGGCCAGCAGCCGGCGCGGCTCGGTGCCGCGGGCGAGCACGTGGCCGTGCCCGCGGTGGGTGGAGGTGAGCCGGTCGCCGGGGCCGAGCGCGGCGCAGACGCCGACCGCCACGGCCTCCTGGCCGATGTACGGGTGGATGCCGCCGGTGATCACCCCGGACTTCACCAGCCCGAGCGCCAGCTCCTCGAACCCCCGGATCAGCCGCAGCATCCGGTACCGCTGACCGGGGGTACGGAGCGGGGCGACCGGGGCGGCGGGGGCGGCCTGGTCCGGAGGGGACGCCGTCACCGGGTGCCCCGCCAGACGGTCGGGCAGACGTCCGGGTCGGCGTAGTCGGGCCGGCCGTCGGGGGTCCGGCGGACGACCACGTCGTGGTTGTAGACCACCGCGGCGCCGTCCGGCCGGGTGGCCGGGCGGTACTCGTTGGCGCCGTCCTGGAGGTGCAGCGACACCGCGCGGCGCGGCGTGGCGGCCAGGTTGGGGCCGCTGCCGTGGTAGGTGCGGCAGTGGTGGAAGCTGACGTGCCCGCGCGGGATCAGCATCGGCACCTTGCGGACCTGCTGCCCGTTGAAGCGGGCGTTCTCGGCGAGGATCCCGTCCAGTTCGGCGCTGTCGCGCTCGGCGAAGTGCCGGGTGGAGTCCTCGCCGGAGTCCAGCTCGCGCCAGCGGTGGCTGCCGTCGACCATGGTGATGGTGCCGTTCTCCTCGCCGCAGTCGTGGAACGGCAGGAACGCGGTGAGCATCCGGTCGGAGGCCGAGGTCTGCCAGTAGTGCTTGTCGAAGTGCCACGGCACCCGGTTGCTCGGCTCCTCGGGCACCGGCGGCTTGTAGATCAGGGTGGCCTGGAAGACCCGGATCTCCTCGGCCTCGGCGAGCAGCGCGGCGACGGCCCCGAGCAGCGGCTTGCGCAGGATCGCGCCGATCGCGTCGCTCTCGTAGTGCACGTAGTCGTTGTGCCGCTGGACCGGCCCGTGGGCGGGCTCCCAGGAGGCCAGGTGCGGCGGGCGGACCGGCAGCCGGCGGTCGCGGTGGCCCTCGTAGTACTTCTCGGTGGCGGCCTGCAGGGTGTCCAGCTCCTCGTCGCCGAACAGCCGGCGGGAGAGGTACCAGCCGTGTTCGAGGTAGCCGGCCACCTCCTCGGGGGTCGGCAGCAGGGCGCGTTCGGCCTCGGTGAGCCGGAACTCGGCGGCGGTGGTCACGGGGTGGTGCCTCCTTCGGTCGGGGTGGGGGCGGGCCGCTCAGACGGAGGCGGGGGCGTTCTGCCGTTCGACGGCCTCGTACAGGGCCTTGATGTTGGCGGTGCCGAAGGTGCCCGCGCCCTGGCGCTCGATCAGCTCCAGGAAGTACGTCCGGCGGGGGTGGGTGGAGCGGGCGAAGATCTGGAACAGCTGCCCGCCGTGGTCCTGGTCGACCAGCACGTCGAGCTCGCGCAGCGTCGCGACCGGGATGGCGGTGCCGCCGAGCCGCTCGGCCAGCGCGTCGTAGTAGGCACCGGGGGTGCTGAGGAACTCGACGCCGCGCTCGCGGACGGTGCGGACGGCGGTGGCGATGTCGTCGGTGCGGAAGGCGAGGTGCTGGACGCCGGCGCCGTCGTGGTCGGCCAGGAAGGTGTCGATCTGGCCGGGGCGGCGGGTGGTGTCGGGCTCGATCAGGGTGAAGGTGACCTCGCCGGAGGCGCTCTGCACCACGCCGGAGTCCATCGCCTGCTCGCCGACCTCGATGTACTCGCCGAAGATCCGGTGCAGGCCGAGCGCGGCCTCGCAGAACTTCACCGCCGGGGCCAGCTCGCCGGCCGGGACGCAGATCGCGGCGTGGTCGAGGGCGTCCAGCAGGGTGCCGCCGGGCGGTGCGGCGGGTTGCCCGGGCGGCTGCGGGACGAACCGCAGGGCGAGGTCGCCGAAGCCGGCCACCAGGCCGCCGGCCCGGTCGAGGACGCGCGCGCCGTGCCGCTCGGCGCGCTCCAGCGAGGCCTGCGGGTCGGTGCAGCCGAGGGCGATCACCGCGACGCCGTCGCCGTGCCGGGCCACGTACCGGGCCACCGGGTGGGCGGGGTCGGCGGCCGAGAAGAGGTGCAGCCGGATGGCGGCCTGGCGCAGCCGGACGACGCGCAGGCCGGCGGGCTCGGGCTGCGGGGCGCCCGGCGGCGGGGCGGGCTCGGCGGCGAACCCGAAGTCGGCGCAGAGGCCGGCCGCGGCCCGGTCGGCGTCCGCGCAGTGGAACTCGACGTGGGTGATGGACTGGATGGACAACGGGATCTCCCCGGAGGTGGTGAAGGACGAGTGGCTGGGGCGTGCCGGCGGTGCGTGCGTCGGCGGTGCGCGCGCCGGCGATGCGTGGGCCGATGGTGCGCGGGCCGGCGCGGTGTGCGGGCCGGCGCGATATGCGGGCCGTGCCGGTGCTACCGGGCGGAGCGGGTGGAGGCCGGGCCGAAGACCAGGCTGACGTTGTGGCCGCCGAAGGCGAAGGCGTTGCTCAGGGCGGCTCCGGGCGGTGTGGACCGGGCCGGTCCGCGGACGTGGTCGAGGGCGCAGGCCGGGTCGGGGTCGGTGAGGTTCAGGGTCGGCGGCAGCGTCCCCCGGGCCACCGCCAGCGCGGTGACCGCCGCCTCCAACGCCCCTGCGGCGCCGAGCAGATGGCCGGTGGCGCCCTTGGTCGAGCTGACCGCGGGCCCGTGCTCGCCGAGACCGCGGCGCTGCGCGCCGTCTTCGGCGAG
>NZ_JBEYVJ010000276.1:0-9782 GCF_040643935.1 Kitasatospora sp. NPDC047058
CCGGACACCCGAGCACCCTTCCAGGCCGGAGTCCTGGCCCTCGGTCTCCTGCCCCTGGCCGAGGCGGGGTGGCAGAGCACCGTCGATCCCCGCGGTGCGGGCGATCTCCTCGTCGGCGGCGTCGAACTGGGGCCGGGCGATCTCGAAGGTGGCGCTGGCGAAACGGCCCCGGGCGGCGAGCGCCGGGTCCGGGTGGGGGTTGCGGTAGAGCTGCCCGGCGCGGTCGCGCAGTTCGAGCATGGTGGGAACGGCGAGCGCCATGTGCCGGGGCCGCCCGTTGAAGGCCGAGTCGAGGTACCGCAGCAGGACGGCGTAGCGGGAGTTGAACGCGACGGCCTGCTCGTACACGGCGCTGGTGCCGGCGAAGCGCCGGTAGTCGGCGACCTTCGAGTCGCCGTGGATCGGGTAGGCGTCGTCCCAGGTGACGTCGATCAGCGGCCCGCTGGGCTGGTCCTGCGGGCGGTCGTCGGGGCTGTAGCTGCGCCCGGTGTAGATCTCGTTGAAGCGGAAGTAGTGGGCGAGTTCGGGTTGTTCGCCGAACCGGTCGTTGCTGTTCCAGATGCTGTCGTGGACGCCCTCGCCCTGCTCGGTGATGGTCTCCAACGCCTCCAGCGCCGAGTTGCGGCCGTCGATCTTGAAGACCTCGCCGCCGGAGTTGTAGAAGTCCTCCGGGCCGACCTGGTGGCCCGGCTTCCCCCCGGCGAAGACCGCGTCGTGGCCGAGGGTCGCGATGAGGTACTCCAGGCCCGCCCGGATGGTGTCGTAGAACTGCCCGATCGAGGTCCAGCCGGAGCCCGGCTCGGCCGGCGTGATCGCCTCGGGCTGCTCGATCCGCAGGAAGGTCCTGAGCGCCTCGGGCGAGAAGTGCTGCAGCCCGATGCCGGGGACCGTCTCGCCGCTGAAGGGCAGCCTCGCCGGGTACTTCGCGACGAAACCGGTACCGACCTTCGGGGTGCCGCCGACCGCGTTCAGCAGGTTGGCGGCCAGCGTCATGTGGAGCATCTCCTCCAGCAGCACGGCCCGGATCGCGTAGTACGACGTGCGGTTGGTGCCGGGGCGGATGGTGTACATGCCGGTCATGTAGACCGGGATGGTCAGGTGCTCCACCTCCATGGCCGCCTGGAGGTACGTGCGCAGGTCGTCCAGCGTCCTCGGGACGCCGAAGCCGGCTTCGTCCAGTGCGAGAGCGGTGATCACGCCGGTACCTCCGTGTCCGTCGTGCCCCCGGCGGTGCCGTGCAGGTCGGCCGGCCGCCGGTCGAGGAGCAGATCCCGGTGGATCTGCTCCGCACTGCGCAGGGCGAGGGCGAGCATGGTGATGGTGGGGTTGCTGGTGCCGATGGAGGGCATGCTGCCGCATCCGACGGCGTACAGGTTCGGGTGCTCCCAGGTGCGCTGGTACCCGTCGACCACGGAGGTGGCCGCGGAACTGCCCATGATGTGGGTTCCGGCGCCGTGGCCCGCGCCGCTGTAGGCCAGGTCCAGGGTCTCGCCGTCCAGCGTGTGCACGAAGTGCCCGAGCGGGGGGACGCCGTTGCGCGGGGCGTGGTCGGTGTGGTCGGTGGCACCGAGGTGGCCGAAGATCTTCTGGGCCACCTTGCGGGCGGCGAAGAGTCCGTCCCGGGTGTGCTGGTCGAGGTCGTAGGTGATGACCGGGCGCAGGTTCCCCATGGCGTCGCGGTAACGGCGGTCGATGGTGACCCTGTTGCCCGGGTTCGCCGACTGCTCGACGGCGATCTGCAGTTGCAGCTGGCGGCCGATGGTGGAACCGAGCAGACGGCGCAGCTCCGGCCCGAACACGCCGTCGCGCCGCACCTCGCCGCTCTCGTCGCCGCCGATGCCGAGGGAGGTGGCGACGTTGCTCATCGGCGCGCCGGTGGCCCAGCCCCAGCCCCAGTTGCCGATCTCGATCCGGAACGGAGCCCGCTTGGAGCGCCCCTCGCCGAAGCGGAACGCCTCCCAGCCCGAGGTGTGCCCGGGCCCGCGGAACGGCCCGACCGGCCCGCGGGCCTCGTCGGCGAGCGCCCAGTTGAGGATGGTCGGGTGGTCCATCAGGTTGCGGCCGACCTGGTCGCTCCCGTTGGCGAGCCCGGAGAACAGCAGCAGCCGCGCGTTCTCGACGGCGTGGGCGGCGAGCACCACCAGGTCCGCCTCCACCACGTACGAGCGCCCGACCGGCGAGGCCGGGTCGGTGTACGTGCGGAACTCCACCCCGCTCACCCGGCCGCCCCGGGTCGGGCCCGCCAGGCGGACCCGGGTCGCGACGCAGCGGGTGGCGAGCGAGACCGTCTTCGCGAAACGGGCCTGCTGGCGCAGCGGGTGGGACTTCGCCTGCACCGGGCAGATCGGCACGCAGCTCGCGTTGCCCACGCAGCGCTCGCCGTAGTTGGGCAGTCCCACCGCGCTCTCCGGCCGGTACGGGACGGGGGAGTAGTCCGGGTTCGGGGTGGAGTTGCGGGCCTGCGGCAGGCTCCGGACGTGCAGCTCGTACGTGTCACCCGTGACGTCGTCCGGGATGTGCGTGCCGTTGAGGCCCTCGCAGTACCGGTCGATGTAGCTGGCCGGGATCTGGTGCATCGGGTACACGTAGTCCGGGTCGGTGACGACCTCGATCGCTCGCTGGTCGTCCGCGTTCCCGGCCACGCCGATCTCGAACTCGGCCCGGGCGTACCAGGGTTGCAGCTCCGCCGCATCGATGGGCCAGCTGCGCCCGTAGCCGTACCGTTCGGTGGCGAAGTCCTCGGGGTGCATGCGCGGCACGGCGCCGAGCCAGTGCATCGCCGCGCCGCCCAGCTCCCGCAGGTAGTCGGTGCCGTAGGGGAGGCGGCCGTTCTGGACGAAGTAGCCGTTCGCGGTGAACTCCGGCTCGCCCGGCTCCGGGTTGGGCACCGGGGCGAGGTCGAGGACGTCCGGGAAGGGCGCGGCGACGCTGCGCCGGTAGGCGGAGTTCGGCACCTTGGCGACGGCGGAGTGGAAGGTGGCGAGCGAGTCCAGGTAGCCGGGCCAGGTCTCGGTGCCGCCGTTTCCGGCCTCCAGGATCAGGACGTTCCAGCCGAGGTCGCCGAGTTCCTTGGCGATCAGGCTGCCGGACCAGCCGCCGCCGACGATGACGACGTCGTAGCGCCGGCGAACGGCCTCGTCCGCACCGACGGTGTTGACGGTGTCGGTCATGCGTGCTCCTCCGGGGCGTCGGACCGCAGGGCGGCGGTCGGTACGGCGGACGGCGGGATCGCGCGGGAGGCGCGGTACCCGGGCAGCAGGTGGACGGGGACGGCGTCGAGTGCGACCTCGGCCGTCAGTCCGGTGCGGCAGACCGACTCCTCGTCGAGGCCAAGGTCCTGGCGCAAGGCGACGGTGCTGGGCTGGGGCGGCGGCGGGACCGCCCAGGTGCCGAAGCCCGGGGGCTTGGCGCCGGCCGGGTGCCCGTGGAACGTCCGCCACACCAGGCCTTCGACGTACGCCTCCGGCGTGACCACGAACTCCTCGTTCGCCATCTGACGGCGCAGCGCCGCGTGCGCTGCCGGCGCCAGGCGCGGCCAGGCACCGGTCAGCCACAGGTACGTGATCGCGCGGGCCACCTCCAGGTGGGTGGGCGACAGGTCCCGGGGGCCGCGCTGCGCGGCGGCCCCCGTCCACGCGGCCCGGAACTCCGCGAAAGCGGCGGCCCCGACCTGCTGCCGGGCGGTCTCCAGATACCGCTCGGCCATGCCGGTGGCGTACAGGTCGAACGCAGCGAAGCCGGTCAACGGCACGCAGAGGCCGACGAAGTCCTCGACCTCTTTCGTCACAGCGGGAACCGACATCACGCTCCTTTCGTGCAGGGGACGTTCGCCCCCGGGCGGGCGGCGGAGTGCCGCACCCGGAACAGTTCCTGGGCGAACCGCCTCGCATCCTCGCCCATGCCGGCCCCGCGCCGTCCGCCACGCCGGGCCGTGCGGGTGAATTCACCCGACCGGGCGGCGCTCACCCCGCTGCGCGCGCCGTGCCACGCCGACGGGCGCCCTGCCGAGGGTGTCGCCGGGCCGGATTGACGGATGATCAATTCCCTCTTGCCAGACACTACGGTGACCGTACTATGGTGGTGACCGTGAAGAACAAACGCTCCATGCAGGAGCCAACCTTCCTTCTCCTCACCGCACTTGCCGACCAGCCCCGGCACGGCTACGCGCTCGGTGACGAGGTCGCCGCGATCTCGGAGGGCCGGGTGCGGCTCGGCGCCGGCAGCCTCTACGGGACCCTCGACCGCCTCCTGGCGGACGGGCTGATCCGCGTCGACCGGGAGGAGACCGTGGACGGGCGCCCCCGGCGGGTGTTCGCGCTCACCACCGAGGGCGCCCAGACGCTCCGGGACGAGAGCGAGCGGCTGCGGACCGCACTCCGCGAGGCCGACCGGCGCCTGTCGACGACCTGGACCCGACTCGCAGGAGGTACGGCATGAACCCCGACCCGCACCGCCCGGCCTCCCCCCTGCTGCGGTGGGCCCTCGCGTTGTACCCGGCCTCCTACGGCACCACCGCGCTCGCCGAGGTCGCCGACCACGCCGAGCGCCACCTCGCCCACGCGGGCCGGCTCGGAAGGCTGCGCGAGGTGGCCGACGTCGCCGGGCACGGCGCCAGGGCCCGGCTGGGCCTGGCCTCCCACCGGCCCCTGGGCCGGGCACTCGCCACCGCGGCCCCGCTCGCCGCGGTGCTGGCCGGGGCGTACGCCGTCACCCATCTCTGGTGGGCCTTCATGATGGTCACCGACCCCGACTTCGACATCCTCGCCGACGACGGTGCCCAGCGGGTCGGCCCGTTCCTCGCGGCCGCGGCGACGCTGGTCCCCGCGATGCTGATGGCGGGCGCGGTCCTGTCCGGCCGCTGGCCGGCGGCACGGGCGCTCGCCCTGGCCGCCGTCGTGGCGCCACCGCTCGTCCACGTCCTCGCCCGCCCCGAGTTGCTCTCGTGCGGCCTGAACAGGTCCGATCTCGCGTTGATCGTCCTCAATGCGCTCATCCTGCCGATCGCACCGCCCGACCGGCCGCAACTCCGCTCCGCGTGGCCCTGGCTGGTCGCCGTCCCCGTCCTGGCCGCCGACGTCGCCATCACCCTCAGGGGCGGCATCACGGAGTGGAACAGCCTCTCCGGGTTCGACATCGTCGCCCCGGTCGCCGTCGGCGCCGCCGTCGCCTGCACCGCCCGCACCGTCGGGCGTACGGCAGCGGCCACGGCCGTCCTGGCCGTACCGCTCCTGTTCACCGCCACGGTCGTCCACGGCCCCCTCCCCTCCGAGCTCCCGCTCCTGGAGCGGGTGACGGTCCTGTACGCCGTGGGCTGTCTGACCGCCCTCGCCGCCGTCCGCATCGCGGCCCGGCGCTCCCGGCCGGCCGACCTCACCCTCCTCTGAACGGCCCGGCCGGGAACGGTGGGACCGGTGCCGGACGGCCGCGGCCGCCCGGCACCGGTGCACGGACACCGGCATCGAAGGAGGTCATGACGGGGCATCACCCGCCATGCCGAGCATCGGAGATCGCTTGACGGAGCGCCGCAAGATCGTCAAGGTGGCCGGACGGGGTTCACCCCCCGTGGGCAGCGGCAACACTCCTGGAAGGCGGTCCCATGTCAGAGCGGTCAGAGCGGCAGCAGCGCAACCAGCTGGTGATCAACGAGTTCCGGTCCGCCGGGGGAGTCGTGGGCGGTGACTTCGACGGCGTTCCGCTGCTGCTGCTCACCAGCACCGGCGCGCGCAGCGGGGAACCCCGCACCATGCCGGTGACCTACCTGCGGGACGGGGCGCGGCTGGTGGTCTTCGCGGCCAACGGCGGCCGGCCCCGTCACCCCGACTGGTACCACAACCTGCTGGCCGAACCCACCGCCCTCGTCGAGGTGGGCGCCGAGTCCTACCGGGTGACGGCCACGGTGACCGAGGGCGTGGAGCGCGACCGCCTCTGGGCCCAGCAGCTGCTGCGCACCCCGTACTTCAGGACCTTCCAGGAGCGCGCCGGACGCCGGATCCCGGTCCTCGCGCTGACCCGGGCCGCCTGAGCCCGGCCGCCTGACCCGGGCAGCCTGAGCCGGTTCAGCCGAGCGCGCGGTCCAGGTTGAAGGCGGCACTGATCAGCGCGAGGTGGGTGAACGCCTGCGGGAAGTTGCCGAGTTGCTCGCCGGTCCGGCCGATCTCCTCGGCGAACAGGCCGAGGTGGTTGGCGTAGGTCAGCATCTTCTCGAAGGCCAGCCGGGCCTCCTCCAGGCGCCCGGCGCGGGCCAGCGCCTCGACGTACCAGAAGGAGCAGATCGAGAAGGTGCCCTCGTCGCCCCGCAGGCCGTCCGGCCGGGCGGCGGGGTCGTAGCGGTAGACCAGGGAGTCGGAGACCAGCTCGGTGCCGAGTGCGTCCAGGGTGGAGAGCCACTTGGGGTCGGTCGGGGCGATGAACTTGGCCAGCGGCATCATCAGCAGGGAGGCGTCGAGCACGTCGTCGTCCAGCGCCTGGACGAACGCCTGCCGCTCGGCGGACCAGCCGCGGGTCATGATCTGCCGGTAGATCGCGTCGCGGGCCTGCCGCCAGCGGGGCAGGTCGGCGGGGAGGCCGCGCCGGTTCGCCATCCGGATCGCCCGTTCCAGGGCCACCCAGCACATCAGCCGCGAGTAGACGAAGTCCCGGCGGCCCGCCCTGGTCTCCCAGACGCCCTCGTCGGGCTGGTCCCAGTGGTCGCAGAGCCAGTCCACGACGGCGCCCAGCTCGTCCCAGTGGCCGCTGCTGACCGGCTTCCCCCACTTGTCGTAGAGGTAGACGGAGTCGATCAGCGCGCCGTAGATGTCGAGCTGGAGCTGTCCCGTGGCGGCGTTCCCCACCCGCACCGGGGCGGACCCGAGGTACCCCTCCAGGTGGGACAGCTCGTACTCGGGCAGCTCGGCGCGCCCGTCGATGCCGTACATGATCTGCAGCGGGCCGGCCGGGCCGATCGGGGTGGTGCACCGGAGGACGCCGGCCTCGGAGAGGAAGCCCATGAACGCCTCGGCCTCCGAGGTGAACCCGAGGCGCAGCATGGCGTAGAGGCAGAAGGCCGCGTCCCGGATCCAGACGTAGCGGTAGTCCCAGTTGCGCTCGCCGCCGATCCGCTCGGGCAGGCTGGTCGTCGGTGCGGCGACGATGCCGCCGGTCGGGGCGTAGGTGAGGAGCTTCAGCAGCAGCGCGGAGCGGTGCACCATCTCCCGCCACCGTCCGTGGTAGCGCGACTGGGCCAGCCAGCGGCGCCAGAACCGCACCGTCGCCTCGAACTGGTCCTGCGCCTCCGCGTGGGGGCACGCGCGCGGCCGGAGGTCGTCACTCACCACGTCGAGGGCGAAGACGGCGGACTCGCCCTCGAGGAGCTTGAAGTGCGCCCGCACGTCCGCGCCGTCGGCTTCGAGCGGGACGGTCGCGGTCAGCGCCAGCGCCAGTGAGGGGGCGCGGAACAGCGCGCGGCCGTCCTCCAGCTCCAGGGTGTGGCGCTCGGCGCCGTAGCCGAAGCGGGGCGCGACCGCCGCCCGGAACGGCAGGGTGCCCCGGGCGCAGACCACCCGCCGGATCAGCCGGTGCCGGTCCGCCTCGCGCGACTCGTCGACCACCGGCATGAAGTCCTGGATCTCGGCCACCCCGTCCGCGGCGAAGAACCGCGTGATGAGGACGTTCGTGTCGGGGAAGTAGAACTGCCGGGTGCGCGTCGGCAGGTCGGCGGCCAGCTCGAAGGACCCGCCCTTGTCGGCGTCCAGGACGGCCGCGAACACGCTCGGCGCGTCGAAGCGCGGGCAGCAGTACCAGTCGATGGTGCCGTCGGTGGCGACGAGCGCGGCGGTCCGGAGGTCGCCGATCAGGCCGTGCTCGGAGATCGGCATGTACCGGGGGCTGTCCGGGCCTCCGGGGACGGCCCGGTCGGATGCCATTGCCGTGTCGGCTGCCATGTCGGCCTCCTCGCCCGGCGGCGAGGGGCTCTCCGGCGGATCTTGCCGGATCAGCCACCGGGGCACCGGGCAGCACATCCCTCTCATGGTAGGCCGCCGGATCGGTGCGCCGCCGCCCGGGCGGGCGGCACCCGGGCGGGCGGCTGACCGGACCGGAGGGCGGGTACCCGGCGGGCCGATATTTCGGTGCGGGCCGAACCGTGCCGGGCGTAGGTTCGCCCGCATGGATCTTTCTACGACCGACGCCACGGCCCGCATCGACGGCCGCACCCTGGCCGCGGCTTCGACGACGGTGGTGCTGTGGGCGTCCGCATTCGTGGCGATCCGCAGCGCCGGCCCGCACTTCGGGCCCGGCGCCCTGGCGCTCGGCCGGCTCCTGGTGGGGTCGCTGGCGCTGCTCGCGCTGCTGCTGTACCGGCGCGAGGGCCTGCCCCCGCGCTCGGCGTGGCCGGGCATCGCCGCCTCCGGCCTGCTCTGGTTCGGCCTCTACACCGTCGCGCTGAACTGGGGCGAGAAGCAGGTCGACGCGGGCACCGCGGCCATGCTGGTCGGCGTCGGCCCGGTGCTGATCGCCCTGCTGGGCGGCTGGCTGCTGCGCGAGGGGTTCCCGCGCGGGCTGCTCACCGGGATGGCGGTCTCGCTGGCCGGGGCGGTGGTGGTGGGCCTCTCCATGTCCGGCGGGGGCGGCAGCTCCGTGCTCGGCATCGTCCTGTGCCTGGCGGCCGCGGTGGCGTACGCGGCCGGAGTGGTCAGCCAGAAGCCGGCGCTGCGCACGGCGAGCCCGCTCCAGGTGACGACCTTCGGCTGCCTGATCGGCGCGGCGGCCTGCCTGCCGTTCACCCCGCAGCTGCTGTCGGACCTCGCCGACGCCCCGCCGTCCGCGCTCCTCGACGTCGTGTACCTCGGCCTGTTCCCGACCGCCCTGGCGTTCACCACCTGGGCCTACGCGATCTCCCGGACGACGGCGGGCCGGATGGGGGCGACGACGTACTCGGTGCCGGCCCTGGTGGTGCTGATGGCGTGGGTGCTGCTCGGCGAGGCGCCCGCCCTGCTGACCCTGGCGGGCGGCGCCCTCTGCCTCGCGGGCGTGGCGGTCTCCCGCCGCACCTGACCGCGGGCCGGGGAGCCCGCCCGGCGCGTCAGGCGACGTGCAGGGTGAGCTCCGCGGTGTGCAGCTGCCCTGCGGTCTGGAACTGCAGGAAGACCCGCCAGCTCCCGGCGGAGCCGAGCATCGCGTAGAGGGTCAGTTCCGGCCCGCCGTGGTCGCCGTCGGTCTGGCCGGTCGGGTGCACGTGGGACAGCGCATGGTCGCCCTCGTGGAAGGCGGTGAGGTGGGCGTAGCTGTCCAGGTACGGCTGGAGGTCGGTGACCGGACGGCCGTCCCGGCCGACCGTGACGGTGAGCCGGTAGGCGCCGGCCTCGGGCACGCTCCGGAGGGCGACGGTGTAGCCGTCGACCGTGGTGCTGCCGGCCGGAGCGGGCAGCGGCGCCGGCGTGGCCTCGCCGGCCACCTGCACGGTGCGGCTCAGCACGATCTCGGTGTTGCGGCGGGTGCTGCCGGCCGGCACGAAGGAGGCGTACATCCGCCACGTCCCGGGGGCGAGGGCGGTCAGGTCCGCGGTCCAGGTGCCGTCGGCGGCCATCACCGGGTGCAGGTGCTGGAAGCCGGTGAGGTCGCTGCGGATCGCGTAGAAGTGCAGCTTCTTGGTCTGGTGCACGGTGAAGTCGGTGACCGGCCTGCCGTCCGGGCCGGTGATGGTGAACGGGTAGCCCGTCGCGCGCCCGGCGGGCAGCTCGGCGGGCGCGGCGTCCAGGCGGTAGCCGTCCCGTTCGGCCGCGAGGCCGTCGGCCGCCGAGCCCGCC
>NZ_JBEYVJ010000277.1:0-9768 GCF_040643935.1 Kitasatospora sp. NPDC047058
CAACTGCTCCATGAAGGGCAGCGAGATCGCCCACGCGGCGAGGAACTTCAAGGACAAGGTAGTCGCCCGGCACTCGATCGCACCGACCGGCTGGGCGCCGCGACCGCACCGACCGCGGACACCCGGCCGGTGGTGCCCGGTGATCCTCACCGTCACGCTCAACGCCGCCGTCGACCTCACCTACCGGCTCGACCGCGTGCGGCGGCACGGCAGCAACCGGGTCACGGACGTCGCGGAGCGGGCCGGCGGCAAGGGCGTCAACGTGGCCCGGGTGCTCGCCGTCCTCGGCCACCCGGCCGTCGTCACCGGCCTGGCGGGCGGGGCCACCGGCCGGACCCTGCGGGCGGACCTCGCGGCGGCCGGGCTGCCCGACGAGCTGGTCCCGATCGCGGGGACGTCCCGGCGCACCGTCACCGTGGTCGAGGACCGGGCCGGTGACGCCACCGTCTACCTGGAGCCCGGCCCGGTCGTCAGCCCCGCCGAATGGTCCCGCTTCGTCACCCGCTACCGCCGTCTGCTCGGCGGCGCCGCGGCCGTCGTGCTCTCCGGCAGCCTGCCCGCCGGACTGCCCGAGGACGCCTACGGCACCCTCGCCGCGCTCGCCGCCGCGGCCGGGGTCCCCGCCGTCCTCGACGCGGACGGCCCCGCCCTGCGGGCCGGGCTGGCCGCCGGGCCGGCCCTGGTCAAGCCGAACGCCGACGAACTCGCCGCCGCCGTCGGCGACACCGGCCCGCTCGCCGGGGCCCGGGCCCTGCGCGCGTCCGGCGCCCGGGCGGTGGTCGCCTCGCTCGGTCCGGACGGCCTGCTCGCCAGCACCCCCGACGGCGAGTGGCGGGCCCGCCCGCCCGAGCACGTCCGGGGCAACCCCACCGGCGCCGGGGACTCCGCCGTCGCCGCCCTCACCGCCGGCCTGGTCGCCGGCACCCCCTGGCCCGAGCGGCTCGCCGACGCCGTCGCGCTGTCCGCGGCCACCGTCCTGGCGCCGCTGGCCGGCGGCTTCGACCCGGCCGGCCTCCGGCGGCTGCGCCCGCTCGTCCGGGTGGAACCGCTCGGCGCGGAGCGCGCCGACGCCCGGCACGTCACCCCGCACCGCGCCGCCCCGAAGCACGCCGCCGCCCCGGGCCCCGCCGCCCCGCACGGCGCCGGGCCCCGCCCCGCCGACCCGCAAGGAGAGCCATGCCCCTCGTAGGCACCGGCGAGATCGTCGCCGCCGCCGTCCGCGCCGGCCACGGAGTCGGCGCCTTCAACGTCATCCAGCTGGAACACGCCGAGGCCATCGTGACGGGTGCCGAACGGGCCGGGGCGCCGGTCGTCCTGCAGATCAGCGAGAACGCCGTCCGCTACCACGGCGCGCTGGCCCCGATCGCCGCCGCGACCCTGGCGGTGGCCAGGGCGGCGGCGGTCCCGGTCGCCGTGCACCTGGACCACGCGACCAGCGCCGAACTGGTCCGCGAGAGCGTCGCACTCGGCTTCACCTCGGTCATGTTCGACGCCTCCGCGCTCGACTACGCGGCCAACGTCCGGGCCACCGCCGCGGTGGTCGCCCACTGCCACGCCGAGGGCGTCTGGGTCGAGGCCGAACTCGGCGAGGTCGGCGGCAAGGACGGCGTCCACGCGGCCGGCGCCCGCACCGACCCCGGCGAGGCGGCGGCCTTCGTGGCGGGCACCGGAGTGGACGCCCTCGCGGTCGCGGTCGGCAGCTCGCACGCCATGCTCACCCGCGACGCCGCGCTCGACTTCGCCCTGATCGCCGCCCTCGGCGCGGCCGTCCCGGTGCCGCTGGTGCTGCACGGCTCCTCCGGCGTCGCCGACGCGCACCTGGCGGCCGCCGTCGCGCACGGCATGACCAAGGTGAACATCGCCACCCACCTCAACAAGGCGTTCACCGCGGCCGTACGGGAACGCCTCGACCTCGACCGCACCCTGGTCGACACCCGCCGCTACCTGGGTGCCGGCCGCGCCTCCGTCGCGGTGGAAGTGGCCCGGCTGCTGACCCTCCTGCGCACCGGCCACCGCTGACCCGCCACCACCGACCGGCCACCATCGACCGGCCACCATCGACCGGCGACCACCGACCCGCCACCACCGACCGGCCCCGGCCGCCTCCGGGCACCGCGCCGGGCCGGACCCGGTCCCCTACCCTGCTGCCATGGCGATCCACGGCTTCGGGACCACCGAGTTCCAACTCGTGCTGCTGCGCCGGATGGCCGACTACAACCCCGCGCTGGTCGAGCAGGCCGTGCGACGGCTCGGCGCCACGCGCAGTGTGATGCGCGAGGCGAACAAGCGCTGGCAGGCGATGATCCGCTCACCGCGGTTCCGGCACGACGCCCGCTGGTACGCCGCCGTGCTCGGCCCGCCGCCGGCGACCGCGCCGCGCCGGATCGGCGACCTCGCCTGCCGTACGCAGCAGTGGCCGCTGCCGCTCTGGCCCGAGCTGCGCTTCGAGATCCTGATCGGCCCGGCGGAGTCCGGCAGCCCGCTGATGAACGAGTGGCTGGTCCGCGCCGCGGATGCCCCGGCGCCGGTGCTGCGCACGCTCGCCGACCTCACGCCGTGGAGCTGCGTGGTCGCCGACCTGGGGGCCGCGTTCCCGCCCGCCGTGCCGCGCGAGGGCAGTGCGCCCACCCGCTTCCAGCTCGACTTCGCCGCTCCCGGCGCCGACGGCCGGCCGCAGGCGTGCACCGCCGACTTCACCTGGGGCCTGCTCCAGGAGGTCCGGCCGGCGCACCCGTGACGGTGCGCCCGACCACCTGCCCGGCCCGGAAGAATGCAAGGTCAAGCTCGATATGAGCCTTTGATTTGCAGGAGTTCGGCAGATGTGGAACTATGAATCGCAGACATCAGGTAGGCGAGACACCAGAAAGTGAAGGATCATGTCGGACGGCGCGCGCGTCATTGTCGGAGTAAGCGGCTCGTTGCACAGCCTGACCGCACTGCACCGCGCGGTGGCCGAGGCGCGAGCCCGGCACGCCGTCCTGGTCCCGGTGCTCACCTGGACCCCGGTCGGCGGGGAGCGCAGCTACCGTGCGCGGCCGTGCCCGCCGCTGCTCCAGGAGTGGCGGGAGGCCGCCGGTGCGCGGCTCGAGCGCGCGCTGGACGAGGCGTTCGGCGGCCTTCCGGTCGGCGTGTCGGTGGAGCCGATGGTGGTGCGCGGCGAGGCGGGGCCGGTGCTGACCCGGCTGGCCGACCGGCCGGGCGACCTGCTGGTGGTCAGCACCGGGCAGCAGGGCGCCGTCCGCGGCAGGCTGCACCGGCTGCTGCACGGTTCGGTGGGCCGCTACTGCCTCGCCCACGCCCGGTGCACCGTGCTCGCCGTGCCGCCGTCCTCGCTGCACGCCGACCTGCGCGCGCTGCACCACGGGATCGACATGCGCGAGCTCACCGCGCTCGCGGCCGCCTGACGGTCTGACGACCGGAGGGCCCGACGGCAGCGCGGTGCTGCCTCCCCTGCTGCGCCCCCGACTGCTTTCAAGAAATCAACTGAACCAGGCTTAAGGGCGACTTACGGTTTCAGATATTGACGTGTCCGGGTCCGGGCGGGAGGGTGACGGCCAGGCGGCGCGATCCGCGCCGCCGGCCCGCCACCACCGCCCCCGGAGTCCCCGTGATCTCTCGCCGGACCGTACTCGGCGCCTCCGTCGCGGCTCTGACCGCGCCCGCGCTGTTCGCCCTGTCGCAGACCGCGGACGGCAGCACCACCCCGCAGCGGCTCGACGTCGACCTGGTCAACACCGTGTCGTCCCAGCCGGTTTACGCCTACGTCCTCGGCCTCGACCCGGCCCAGGGCAACAGCTGGGCCTTCCTGCGCTCCGACGGCCGCACGCTCCACCACCCGTCCTCCCCCTCCGCCCCCGGCGCGCCGCTCGGCGCCGACTGCGCCATCGCACTGGGCGCACCCGGCGGCACCCCACGCCGGATCCAACTGCCGTACCTCTCCAGCGGACGGATCTACTTCTCGATCGGCCGCGAGCTGGTCTTCCTGGTCAACCCGGGCCCGGGCATCGCGCTCCCCTCGGTGAGCAACCCGAGCGACCCCAACATCGGCACCGCGTACGGATTCTGCGAATTCACCTACGGGCCGGACCAGTTGTACGCCAACATCAGCTACGTCGACTTCGCCGCCGTCCCGATCGCGTTCGACCTGACGGCCGGCGGCGGGCGGCAGACCGTCCGCGGCCTGCCCGCCGGCGGCCTGGAGTCCGCCGCGAGCGCGCTGCGCACACAGGCCGCCGCCGACGGCGGCGACTGGGCCCGGCTGATCGTCCCGGACTCCGCCGGCCGGACCCTGCGCATCCTCAGCCCCAACACGGCGATCAGTGCCGATCCTTCGCTGTTCAAGGGCTATCTGGACGGCTACCTCGCCGCCGTGTGGCAGAAGTACCAGAGCACCGACCTGGTGATCGACACCCAGGCCGGCTGGGGCACCGTCAAGGGCCGGGTCGGCAACGGCGTGCTCACCTTCCCCGGCGTGGGCGGCTTCGCCAAGCCCTCCACCGCCGCCGTCTTCAACTGCAGCTCGGCGCCGTTCACCACCGGCAACGACCTGATGGGCAACCTGAGCGCGCGGCTCGCCGCCGCGCTCAACCGCACCACCCTGCTGGACAATCCGTACCAGCCGGACGGCGAGAACCCGGCCGCCTTCTACACCGCCGCCCGCACCAACCACTACGCCCGCATCCTGCACGCGGCCAACCCCGACCACCTCGGCTACGCGTTCCCGTACGACGACGTCCATCCGGCCGGTGTGGACTTCGAGGGCAAGGTGCAGTCGGCGAGCCCGACCCTGCTGTCCGTCACCGTCGGCGGCGGCCACGGCCCGGACGGCCCCGGGCCGTCGCCGCAACCCGGCGGCGGGACCAGCGCGTTCGGCACCATCCAGGCCGAGTCCCACAGCGCGCAGTCCGGTACCGCGCCGGAGGACTGCAGCGACACCGGCGGCGGCCGGGACATCGGCTGGATCGCGAACGGCGACTGGCTCGGCTACGCGGGCGTGGACTTCGGCGGCTCCGGCGCGACCCGGTTCCAGGCCCGGGTCGCCTCCGGCGCCGCGCCCGGGGTCAGCGGGCTGGTCCAGGTGCGGCTGGACAGCCCGACCGCGGCACCGGTCGGCAGCTTCGCCGTCGCCAACACCGGCGGCTGGCAGAACTGGCGGACGGTGCCCACGGACATCGCCCGGACCACCGGCACGCACACCGTGTACCTCACCTTCGCCAGCGGGCAGAGCGCCGACTTCGTCAACCTCAACTGGTTCACGTTCGGTTGAGCACACCGGCCCGGCCGGAGACGGCCGGGCCGGACCGGCGTCGCGTACGGTCCGTCACTCGAAGCGGGCGGGGTCGCCGGCACCCCGCCGGACGATCTCCGGCCCGCCGCCGGAGAAGTCGACGACCGTCGTCGGCTCCGTGCCGCAGTCGCCCGAATCCACGACGGCGTCCAGCACGTGGTCGAGCCGCTCCTTGATCTCCCACCCCTGCGTCATCGGCTCGTCCTCGCCGGGCAGGATCAGGGTGCTGGAGACCAGCGGCTCACCGAGTTCGGCCAGCAGCGCCCTGGTGACGGGGTGGTCGGGGATCCTGACGCCCACCGTCCGCTTCTTCGGGTGCATCAGGCGGCGCGGAACCTCCTTGGTGGCGGGGAGGATGAAGGTGTAGCTGCCCGGGGTCGCGGCCTTGACGGCGCGGAAGACGTTGTTGTCGAGCTGGACGAACTGCCCCAGCTGGGCGAAGTCCTCGCACATCAGGGTGAAGTGGTGGCGCTCGTCGAGACGCCGGATCGTCCGGATCCGCTCCAGGCCGTCGTGGTTGTCCAGGCGGCAGCCCAGCGCGAAACAGGAGTCGGTCGGGTACGCGATGAGGGCCCCGGACCGGAGGGCGGCCGCCACGGTGCCGATGGTGCGCGGCTGGGGGGACTCTGGGTGCACGTCGAAGTACTTCGCCATTGGCCGACCCTACGGGATCCCGGCGGCCGACGGGCGCAGCCGCGGCCTCCCGCATCCTGGCGGGCCGCCGGGGCGCGGCGTACGGTCGGTCGGCATGGGCTTCGATCAGGCGCGGGTGAACCGGATCTTCCTTCCCGGCACGTACGCCGACGGCGTGCCGTACGGGCTCTTCCGGGAGCTGCGGGCGGAGGCGCCGGTCTGCCGGGTGGAGGAGCCGGCGGTGGGGGTCGGGCCCAGCTCCTCCCCCGCCACCGCGGTGCCGAGCAGGACGCCGGTCAGCGGGTTGAGCAGCCCGAGCAGGCCGACCGTCCCGGCCGGCAGGTGCCGCAGGCCCGCGAACCAGACGGCGAAGGCCAGTGCGGTGGCCACCAGGGTGACGTAGCCGAAGGCGAGCAGCGCGGTGGGCCCGGGCACCGGCGGCGCCCCTTCGAGGGCGGCGGCCGCCGGCAGCAGGACGAGACCGCCGGCGGTCAGCTGCCAGGAGGTCGAGGCGAGCGCGTCGGCGCCGTCCCGCCACCGCCCGGCGAGCACGTAGCCGCAGGAGGAGACCAGCATCGCCGCGACCGAGGCGGCGAGCCCCGGCAGGCTCACCGCGCCGGCCCGGGTGAGCAGCATCAGCGCGACGCCGCCCAGGCCCACCACCGCACCGGCGAGGTGGGCGCGGGCGGGGCGTTCGGCCGCCAGCGCCCAGGCCATCAGCATCATCGCCAGCGGGGAGGCCGCCATCACGGTCGACGCGACGCTGGTCGCGAGCAGCTGGGAGGCGACGTAGAGCAGGACGAAGAACACGCCCGTGTTGAGCAGCCCGAGCACCGCCGAGCGCCACCACCAGGCGCCGTGCGGCCGCCGCCGGCCGAGGGCGAGCAGCAGCAGTCCGGCCGGCAGTGCCCGCAGTGCGGCGCCCCAGAGCGGGCGGTCGGCCGGGAGGAACTCGCGGGTGACGTAGTAGTTGGCTCCCCAGGCCACCGGCGCGACGGCGGTCAGCAGCACCCATCGCAGATTGGCTTCCATGGAAGCAATATATCTTCCATGGAAGCCACCGCGCTAGAATGGCCCCATGGAGCAGCAACAGCCCCCCTCCGGAGTCGGGCCCGCGGCCGGCCCGGCGGACCACGTGGCCGCCATCCAGGCCGAGTGGCGCCGCGAACGCCCCGACCTGGACGTCTCCCCGCAGGCCGTGATCGGCCGGCTGCACCGGCTCGCCGGCCGCCTCACCGACGAGCTCTGCCTGGTGTACGGGCACTACGGCCTCGGCGAGGGCGAGTTCGACGTGCTCGCCGCACTGCGCCGCACGGGCGCGCCGTTCGAACGGGCCCCCGGCGAGCTGGCCGCCCACACGATGGTCACCACCGGCGCGATGACCAAACGGATCGACCGCCTGGAGCGGGCCGGCCTGGTCACCCGCCGGCGCAGCGAGGACGACGGCCGCGGCCGCGTGGTGGCCCTCACCGACGCCGGCCGCCGCCTGATCGACGAGGCCTTCACCGCCCACATGCAGAACGAGCACCGCCTGCTCGGCCTGCTCACCCCGGAGGAGGCGGCCACCCTGGAGACCCTGCTCACCGCCTGGCAGCACCGCCTCGACCACGCCCCACCGCCCGCGGACGGCGTCCAACCACCCGCCGGCGGCTGACCGTTCGACCGGTCCCGACGTCCAGCCCCGGCCGCAGCGGTGAGCGGGCGGGCGGCGGGCGCCGGGCGCGCTGCCGGGCCGAACTTCAGTTCACCCGATGTGATCGGTAATGTTCCGTCGTGACCAGCAGTGACAACCTCCCAGACCCGGACCGCCCGACGCCGCAGAAGCCGGTGTGGCCGCGCAACCTGGCGCTCTCGCTCGCCGCGGCCGCCGCGACCTTCGGCGTGGTGAAGACGCTCGAACCGGCCGAGGACGGCGGCGGGAAGGCGGCCGCACCGCCCCGGGCGTCCGCCCCGGCGACGGCCTCCGCCCCGGCCCGCCCGGCGGTGCCGCTCGACCAGGCGTTCCCCGCCCAGGTGAAGGGCGCCTCCGGCACCGTCTACACCAGGGTGACCGCGAAGGCCCTGACCTCCTGCACGCCGGACGGCTCGGTCGGCCCGCGGCTGGCCGAGCTGGTCAAGCAGAGCAAGGGCTGCCTCGGCCAGCAGGTCGCGCTCTACACGGACGAGCGGAACAACCGGTTCAGCCTCGCGCTCCTCACCCTTCAGGACCCGCGGGACGCCGTCCACCTGGTCACCCAACTGGCACGGAACGGCGCCGACTTCCAGGTCCCCGTCCAGGACGCGCCGTTGGGCTGGGGGCTGCCGGCGCTTCCCGCCGCCGGCGGGAAGGTCCAGTCGTTCGCGAGCATCGGGCGCGCGACGGTGGTGGGTGTCGGCCAGTGGTCGGACGGCCGGACGGGCGACCTCCAGAAGCTGGTCGAGCGTCTCACCCCGTTGCAGGACGCCGTCACCAAGAACACCGGCGCCCACGAGGCCCGCGGCTGACCGCCCCGCACCCGGAGGGCCGTCTCCGGCCTCCCCGGCGACGGCCCTCCGGAACCGCCCCGCCGAGTCCGGCCGAGCACAGGTCCTCGGCGGGCCCGGTGGGCTCGGTGGGCTCGCGCCGGCGGACTACCCCTGCCCGGACCGCCGTTGGCGCAGCCAGGCGAGCCCGGCGACCAGGCCGAAGACCCCGCCGGCGCACAGCTTCACGGCCCCCTTGGCGAGAAGCCAGCCGAGGCCGGGGAGCGTCCAGCCCAGCCAGTGAAAGACCGCCATCAGCACCGCCGCCGCACCCAGCGCGGCGATGACGGTGGCCAGCACGGCCATGCCGGTGGAGAGTTCACGCTCTCCCCGGTGCTCCTCCGGCTGCTCCTCCGGCCCTGACCGCCGCACTTCGTTCGCACCCCCAGAATCCATGCAGGGGATCCTAACCCGACGTCAGCGCGCCGCGTGGTGGGTGTCGCCGGTGTGCTCTCCGGTCTCGTGGTCGGGGAAGCTGACGGCGAGCGTGACGCGGTACTCGAAGACGTCCTCGCAGTGGCCGGGGACGCGCGCCCAGGCCAGCGAGTGCACCTCCGCCCCGGGCGCCTGCCGGCACCAGGCGGCGGCCTCCTCCAGCGCCCGGGCCGCCGAACGGCCGGTGCAGACCACCGCGGTGTAGGCGGCGACCGCCACGTCCCCGCCGCTGCGACCGCCCCGGGAGACCGCCCGGACCGCGGCCGCGGCCTGGGTCAGGTCACGAGCCAGGTCGTCGACCACCCGGGGCGGCGCCGGCAGGACGGTCCGGCCGTCCGCCACGGTCTCCGGCAGGTTCGTGCTCACTGTCAGGGCCTCCGTCCGTCTGGTCACGAGATCCGCCTGTCAGGAGATCCGCTGGTGCTGGGATCCGCTCGTCGACGGGATCCGCCCGGTCACCTGGTGCGGCTGTTGCGGCTGTTGCGGCTGCTCCGGCTGGTACGGCTGCTGCGCCGGGACACCCCGGTGCGCCCGGCCACGGCCAAGGATGCCGGTCCACCGTTCCTGGCATGACCATTTTCACCGGAACGTCACCCGTCCGGGGAGCCGATGGGGTAGAGGGCCGCGCCGTGCGGTCCGTGCTGGTATGCGGCGGGCGGCACATCGGGGCAGGTCAGGCCGGCCGGCGGCGGGCGCCGCCGGGAGCCCGACCGCACGTGCGCGCACCACCCCCGTGCCCCGGACCGCCCGTTCGGCTGCCGGTGGCGCCCGGTTCACCCGCGCCCCCACCCGGAGGCCGCGGGCCCGGGGACCCTGTGACAGAACGGCACAAGTCCCGTTGCAGAAACGGGAGATACCGGACTGCTCCAGCCACTAGGCTGCTATCCCGTCGCAGTCCGCCGCAGTAGCGG